>JAEEPV010000147.1 GCA_016284975.1 Solobacterium sp. | reverse complement strand
GCATGACCTGACAAAGACCAATGAGGATCTGATTCATAAAGTTACCGAATACATCACTTTCGACAATTCCGCCAGGCCTCAGAGAAAACTAAAAGGCATGACTCCCTATCAATTTAGGGAATCATACCTTCATAAGTAAATTACGGCTTTTTTAAGAGTGTCCCATTTTTGTGGGGCAGTTCACCATAGAATGCTTTTCTTTTTTGGCCGGAAAGCAGAAAAAACAGCCGGTACGTGCGAAAATACAGACATGGAAAGAAAACTGCACCTGCCGGACAGAGAAGAAGCGGAACGGATTCTTCTTGAGGGTCTCAAACGAAATCCGGGGAAATGGGGAATGCACAGCCGCAATTGTGCAGACTCTGCAGAAGCCATCGGAACAGCAGCGGGGCTGGATGGAAACCGGTGCTTTGTTTCCGGGCTTCTTCATGATATTGGAAGGCGGTTTGGAAACGTTCAGCTGGCACATATTTACTATGGCTGGAAATATATGCAGGAGCTGGGATACCCGGCGATTGCCCGGATATGCCTTTCGCATTCCTTTGCAATGAAGACCGTGGATGCCTATGGCGGGGCTTTTGACCTGAAGGACAATGAGATTCAGGAGATGCGCGATGCCCTGAAGACGATGGAATATGATGACTATGACCGGCTGATTCAGCTCTGTGACAATATCAGCGGTGCTTCCGGCATCATGCGTATGGAAGACCGGATCGCAGATATCATTTCACGCTATTCGCACTTTCCAAAGGAAAAGCGGCAGGCTACATTCGGACTTGTTGATTATTTCGAACAAAAAACCGGAAAAGACATTTATCAGCTTGCCTGCGGCGGCCACACCGTAGACCATTACTGATTTCGGTGTGTATGGCAGGCCAGAAGGAGCCAGGGGAAAAGAAGACTGTTCTGCAGGGGAAAGACGGTTCTTATAACGTTAAGATTTGGGCAGTCTCTGCTTCAGGAAGGACGCAGGCATACATTCTCTAAGGTAAAATAAGAACGTAAATAAACAAAAAGGGGTTTTCCATGACAGAAACAGTCATCTCATTCAAACATTTTGGATTCCAGTACTATTCCCAGGCCGAACCGACGCTTCATGATATTAATCTGGAGATTCACAAAGGGGAGAAGATACTGATTGCCGGGCCTTCCGGCAGCGGAAAAAGTACGCTTGGCCACTGTATGAACGGGCTGATTCCGTTTGCCTATCGGGGCACGATGACCGGTACGCTGACCGTCAACGGACTGGAGACGAAATCCGCTTCACTTTTTGAGCTTTCCCAGAAGATCGGAACGGTACTGCAGGATTCCGACGGACAGTTCATCGGTCTCAGTGTCGCAGAAGATATTGCCTTTGCGCTGGAGAATGACTGTGTGCCGCAGGATGAGATGAAGGTGCGTGTAAAGAAGATGGCAGAGCTGGTTGATATCGCTACGCATCTCGGCAATAACCCGCATGAGCTGTCCGGCGGCCAGAAACAGCGGGTATCGCTGGCCGGTGTCATGGTAGATGATGTGGATATTCTGCTGTTTGATGAACCGCTGGCCAATCTGGATCCGAAAACCGGTGAAGTGGCGATCGAACTGATCGATGAGATCTGTAAACTCGAAAAAACCGTCATCATCATAGAACACCGTCTGGAAGATGTTCTGCATTGTCCGATCGACCGTCTTGTTCTGTTGTCGGACGGCCGGATCATAGCGGATGATACGCCCGATAATGTACTGGCGATGAATACGCTTGTTCCGCACGGGATCCGGGAACCGCTGTATGTCAGCGCATGCCGGTTTGCCGGGGTGCCGATCACTTCTGAGATCCGTCCTGCTTCCCTTGAAACACTGGACCTGTCCGCCTGCCATGACAAGCTGCAGGCATGGTATCAGGCAAATGCGAAAAAAGAATCGGAAACCAAGAAACAGCCGCTTTTGGAGGCGTCTGATATCTGCTTCAGCTACGACGGGGTGCGCCAGGTACTCGACCATGTAGACATGACCGTTTATGAGGGAGAAATGATGGCCCTGGTCGGAAAGAACGGTGCCGGGAAATCGACCCTTGCCAAGGTGATCACCGGTTTTCTGAAACCGGATGCGGGTACCGTGACCATGAACGGGGAAGATCTGTCCAGATATACGATTTCCGAACGGGCAGAGTTTGTCGGCATTGTGCTGCAGAACCCGAACCAGATGATCTCCAAAGCGATGATCTATGATGAGATCGCACTTGGCTTACGGATCCGCAAGGTACCGGAAGATGAAGTACAGAAGCGGGTGGAAAAAGTCATGGAGATCTGCGGTCTTCGTCCGTTTAAGAGCTGGCCGATTTCTGCATTGAGCTATGGACAGAAGAAACGGGTAACGATCGCATCGATCCTCGTACTTAACCCGAAGATACTGATTCTGGATGAACCGACTGCGGGACAGGATTACCGGCATTATTCCGAAATCATGAAGTTTCTGGAGACACTGAACGAAAACGGACAGACGATCATCCTGATCACTCATGACATGCATCTGATGCTGGAATATACCGAGCGGGCAGTCGTATTATGCGACAGCGTAAAGCTGGCCGATCAGAAAGCCTATGAAGTGCTCTGTGACAATGATCTCAGCAGCAGGGCAAACCTGAAGGAAACGTCTCTGTTTACCCTGGCGAAAAAGGCAGCGATCGAAGATCCGCTTGGCTTTGTGGAATGTTTTATCCGCTGTGAGAGGGAAATGCGATGAAGACGAAACTGTTCTCCTATAATCAGCTTGATACGTTTATTCACCGTCTGAGCGGACTGACCAAACTGCTCTGTTTTATCCTGCTTACCAGCGCGGTCATGTTAACGTATGATATCCGGGTAAATATCGTGATTATGATCCTCAGTATGATCCTGATGCGGATCTCAAGGATCCGATTCTCTCAGATTAAGATCATGTTGATTTATGTAATGATCTTCCTTGTCACAAACTTCATCCTGACGTATCTGTTTGCGCCGATGTACGGTACACAGATTTACGGTACCAGACACGATCTGTTCGTGATTGCCGGCAATTATGTTGTCACAAAAGAACAGCTGTTTTATCAGATAACAAAGTTCTCCAAGTATCTTTCCGTGATCCCGCTCGGCATGATCTTTATCTTTACCACCAACCCGAGTGAGTTCGCATCTTCTCTTAATGCGGTCGGTGTCAGCTATCGGGTGTGTACGTCTCTTTCCCTGACGCTGCGTTATTTTCCCGATGTCACCAGAGATTACACAACGATCTCGCTTGCCCAGCAGGCGCGCGGTCTGGAAATGACGTCGAAGGCAAAGTTCGCCGATCGTGCAAAAAGTGTTGCCGGTATTCTCGTTCCGCTGATCCTGACGACGATCGACCGGATCGACCTGATCTCTAACGCCATGGATCTGAGAGGGTTTGGCAAAAACAGGAAACGTACCTGGTATGCAAGACGGCCGTTCAAAGGGTCCGACAATGCCTGCATTGCAATCTGTATTCTGATTCTGCTGGTGACGCTGTATATTCGTTTCTTTATCAACGGGGGTTATTTCTATAACCCGTTTGTTCAGTGAGGTGCTTCATGAAGGAATTGAAACTGATGGTGTTCCAGACCGACTTCGGCTATAAAGACAGTACGGTCGCGGCGATGTATGGTGTTGTAAAACGTGTAAACCGGTCGCTTGAAATCATCGACAGTACACATGAGCTTCCGCAGTTTGATGTCTGGAGCGCATCCTACCGGCTGTGGCAGGCAATGCGGTTCTGGCCGGAAGGCACCGTATTTGTCTCGGTTGTCGATCCGGGTGTCGGTACTGCGCGCAAAGCATGTGTCGCGCTTACCGAAAACGGATACTATATCGTAACGCCGGATAACGGAACGCTGACGCATGTCCTGAAGGAACACGGTATCAGGGAAGTGCGGGAGATCGATGAAACGGTTAACCGGCTGCACGGGGCTGGTACGGACGAGACTGCGGTATTCCATGGCCGGGATCTGTTTGGCTACTGTGCCGCAAAGCTTGCGGCTGATATCATCTCGTTTGAAGAAGTCGGTCCTGCTTATCCGGTTCAGGAGATCGTAACGCTGCCGATGGAAACACCGCGCTATGAGAAAGACTGTATCAGCGGAGTAATCGAAATCGATGATCCGAATTTCGGAAATCTGTTTACGAATATCAATACCGGAAAAGCACTGGAGTGCGGGTTCCGCTATGGAGAAACGGTACTTGTAACGATAAGGCACAGCGAAGAAATCGTGTTTGAGCGCAGCCTGCCATTTTCAAAGACGTTTGGAGAAGCGGAAGAAGGAAGTCCGATTCTCTATAACAATGAACTGATGAAGATGTCGCTTGCGGTATCCTGCGGAAGTTTTGCCAGGGACTATCAGATCGGATTTGGCGGCGACTGGAAGATCACCGTACGGAGGGAATCATGAAGCCATTTCTGGTAATCCAGACCGATTTCTCCCTGAGCTGGAGTGCAGTGGCCCAGATGAAAGGGGTCATGAAGATCGTTGATCCCGAACTTGAGATCATCGACCTTTGTCATGAGATCAAACAGTTTGATCCATGGGAGGCGTCACTGTCTCTGCAGGCAACTGAACCGTACTGGCCAAAGGGAACCATCTTTGTATCGGTTGTTGATCCGGGTGTTGGAACACCTCGGAAGGCCTGTGCCGCAAAACTGCGTGACGGCAATATTGTTGTTACGCCGGATAACGGGACGCTGACGCATCTGTTTCATTCAGTCGGTGTAACGGAAGTACGGGAAATTGATGAAACGATCCACCGGTATCCGGGCGCAAACGACAATTCGGTATTCCATGGCCGGGATCTGTTTGGCTACTGTGCCGCTAAGCTTGCGGCAAATGTTATCACCTATGAAGAAGTCGGCCCTGCTTATCCGGTTTCCGATATTGTGATCTGTGAGGAATATGATTTAAAACCGGTTGT
>JAEEPV010000146.1 GCA_016284975.1 Solobacterium sp. | reverse complement strand
CGGAATGTGCGGATGCTGCAGACTGACACTGAATCAGGATGGCAAGCGCATCACGAAGTTTGCCTGTGTCGATGGTCCGGACTTCAATGGTTATGAAGTGGATTTTGATGAAGCGATGTCCCGCAATCGCATGTATACAGACTTTGAAATACACAAGCGTGATGAAGCCTGCAATCTTCTGAAAAAGGAGGCACAGTAATATGGCACTCGATCCAAAAAAACATGAAATGCCTACGCAGGAACCTCAGGTTCGTGCACATAACTTTAATGAAGTAGCACTAGGCTATGATGAAGCGACCGCAATCGCGGAAGCTTCCAGATGCCTTTCCTGTAAAAATCAGCCCTGTGTATCCGGCTGTCCGGTCAACATTCATATTCCGGACTTTCTGAAGCAGGTCAAAGAAGGCAATTTTGAAGAAGCTTATCAGATCATCAGTCAGACCTCTTCCCTCCCTGCAGTATGCGGACGGGTATGCCCACAGGAAAGTCAGTGTGAATGCAAGTGCACACTCGGCATCAAATTTGAACCGGTTGGCATCGGCAGAGTTGAGCGTTTCGTTGCGGATTATCACAACACACATAACACCACCCCGGCAAAGGCTCCGGAATCAAACGGCCATAAGGTCGCAGTTATCGGCTCCGGACCCAGCGGTCTGACCTGTGCAGGTGATCTTGCGAAAAAAGGCTACAAGGTAACGGTGTTTGAAGCACTGCACCAGGCTGGCGGCGTTCTTGTGTATGGTATTCCGGAATTCCGTCTTCCAAAATCAATCGTTGCCAAGGAAGTTGAAACCCTGAAGCAGCTGGGAGTCGATGTGGAAACCAATATCGTCATTGGCAAAACCCTTACGGTTGATGAGCTGTTTGACATGGGTTATGAAGCGGTCTTTATCGGCTCCGGTGCAGGACTTCCCAACTTCATGAATATACCTGGTGAGGCCTTGAAAGGCGTCTATTCCGCAAATGAATTCCTGACTCGTTCCAATCTCATGAAGTCCTATCTGGATGATCCCACCACTCCGATTATGAAAGGCGGAAACGTTGCCGTCGTCGGAGGTGGAAACGTCGCGATGGACGCAGCACGCACCGCGCTTCGTCTCGGGGCGAAAAAGGTATCGATTGTCTACCGCCGTTCCATGGAAGAACTCCCTGCCCGTAAGGAAGAAGTGGAACATGCCCAGGAAGAAGGCATTGAATTCCTGCTGCTGCACAATCCGGTGGAGATTCTTGGCTATCAGAACCCCGATGATCCAAGAGATCCGAAAAACGGATTTGTTACCGGTATGAGATGCATCAAGATGGAACTTGGCGAACCGGATGAAAAAGGCAGACGCCGCCCGATCCCGATTGAAGGCAGTGAGTTTACGATCGATGTCGACTGCGTGATCATGGCAATCGGCACTTCTCCCAACCCGCTGATCAAGAACACAACCGAAGGTCTTGAAGTGAACAAGCGTGGCGGCATCATCGTCAACGAAGATGGTCTTACTTCCAGAAACGGTGTATACGCCGGAGGCGATGCCGTAACCGGTGCTGCAACCGTCATCTCAGCAATGGGAGCCGGAAAACTGGCAGCCAAAAGCATTGATGAGTATCTTTCGAACAAGGCATAAACGAACGAAAAGGCCGTAACGCAAAAAAACCAGCTCTAAAAGAAAAGTGTCTGACCTAATTAAGGGAAAGACACTTTTTTGGTATCAATACTGCATGCATGTCTTAACCATAACCCGGCCAACCACTCGAATAACAGTGTAGAACCGCTGCGATTACCACTGGATTCAGCTGTCACAATCGACAAATATGATCCTCTGTGGTCATTTCTTGAGATTATTAAGGAGATCAATCTGAAGAAATACCTGAAACCGCATCGCGGAAATCAGGGTCACAGCAGCCTTTTTTCATTCGTTATTTTTTATTCTGCTCGATAATATCCGTCTGATACTGACGCGAGGAAGCCATCAGTGCTTCATACCAGGTGCGAAAATAAGGTCTCAGGTGTTCCGGAAGTTCTGCTTCTCTGGAACGAATCAGTTCTTCTTCCCGGCTTCGATCCAGTACCGGCAGACCATTCTCCATCTTGTACTGTACAATCCCTTCAACTGCCGCAAACCGTTTTTCAAACAGTTTTGTCAGCTCACGGTCCACTTCATTGATGACCGCTCTGTTTTCTTCCAGTTTTGTCATAGGTCAGCTGTTCTCCTGGATATTTTCAACGGTACCGCCGCTGATCAGTTCAATTGGATAAACACTTGGAATACGGTTGGCGCTTTTCGGGTTTTCAATCAGAGAGATCAGCCGCTGTGCAGCGGTTTTGCCAATCAGGTCAGTACTCTGCCGGATCGTTGTCAGTTTCGGAGAAATGGACTGCAGAAGCGGAATCCCATCATATCCCATGAATGAAATATCTGCAGGAACACGAAGTTCCAGATCCTGTGCCGCTTCTCTTGCGCCTAAATAACAGATATCATCCGGCAGAAGAATACAGGTTGGGCGTTCCGGCATCCTCAGCAATTCAGCAACAATCCTTCGGGTCATTCTTACATCATCATATTTTCCTTCCCGGATATATCCTTCCGGAATCGGGAGCTTAAAATACTTCATCACATTGCAGAACTGTGTGATACGGGTCTTTGTCACGATGGAGTTATTCTGGCCGGACACAAATGCGATTTTCTTATGTCCGTTGTTAACAGCGTATTCCACCAGTTTCTGCATGCCAGTCTCATTATCGGACATGACGGCAGGAATCTTTTTATACATGTGATCGATTGTGACACACGGAATGCCACTCTCCGCTAATTCACGGATCCTGGGAGAATTAAAATCCGCACAGACAACACATACACCGTCCATCTGTTTCTTGCGACAGTGCTCGCAATAGTTGTCCCCTCCCACATTCTTATTTAAGGACATAAACATAATGTCATATCCGTGTGCTTCTGCCTCGATCTTGAATTCATTCAGAATCAAAGAAAAAAACGGATGCGTAAGTCCTCTTCCGCCTTCTTCCTCATAAACAATCCCGAGCGTATAAGACCGTTCTGAAAAGTCATTAATAATGGTTTCCGTCATGATTACTCCT
>JAEEPV010000145.1 GCA_016284975.1 Solobacterium sp. | reverse complement strand
GTCGATGAGATTACACCGGTCGCACGGATCTCCGGTATGGCAGACATCTCAAGACGCTCTTTGATTCATGCGCTGAATATCCGTGCCGTTACGAGAGAATATGCTGAATCGATCGGTAAAAAATTCAGAGAAGTCACCTGTGTGGTCGCGCATATGGGCGGCGGATGTACCACCGTCATTATCAAAGAAGGCCGGTGTATCGATATGTACAACGGTCTTGACGGAGATGGTGCATTCTCCCCTACCCGTTCCGGTGCGGTTCCGGTCGGTGATCTGATCCGGCTTTGTTACTCCGGTAAATATCCGACGGTCGATGACATGATGAAACGGGCAGTCGGTGATGCCGGTCTTGTTGCGTATCTTGGAACCGCAGACATGCGTGAGGTCAACAAGATGATCGAAAACGGCGACGAAAAAGCAAAGATCGTCCGTGAAGCATTCATCTACCAGCATGCCAAAGACATCGCTGCACTTGCGACAGTTAACTTCGGCAAGATCGACGCTATCCTTCTTACCGGCGGCATTGCCTATGACAAAGGCATCGTCAAGGGCATTGAAGAACGTGTCGGCTGGATTGCACCGGTCGTTGCGATTCCGGGCGAACGCGAAATGATCGCGCTTGCGCTTGGTGCGCTCCGTGTTCTTGAAGGCGAAGAAGAAGCGAAGATTTACGAAAACGAATAATCAGGAGAAAGACATGAGAAACGTAGTTATTGCCAGTGCCTGCCGTACCGCAATCGGCAAATTCGGAGGAACCTTAAAGGATACTCCCGCAGCAGAACTTGGAACCATTGTGATCAAAGAAGCCATGAACCGTGCCGGCATCAAACCGGAGATGGTTGACGAAGTATACATGGGCAATGTCATTCAGGCCGGTACCGGTCAGAACCCTGCCCGTCAGGCTGCCGTTAATGCAGGTATTCCGGTGGAAGTTCCGGCCATAACGATCAATGTGCTCTGCGGCAGCGGTCTGCACTGTGTCAACCTCGGCGCAAAGCTGATCGCTATGGGTGACAAGGACATCATCGTAGCCGGCGGTATGGAGAACATGGACATGGCTCCCTACCTGCTGACCAAGGCACGCTTCGGATATCGCATGAATGCGGGAACCGTAGAAGATGCCATGATCCGCGACGCACTGACCGATGCCTTCGGCGGATACCACATGGGTATTACCGCAGAGAATGTTGCGGAACAGTGGAAGCTTACAAGGGAAGAACTGGATGCCTTCGCTCTTGAGTCTCAGACAAAAGCAGAGAAAGCAATCACAGAAGGAAGATTCAAAGATGAGATCGTTCCGGTCACGATCAGGACCCGGAAAGGAGACATCGTCTTCGATACCGATGAAGGCAATCGTCCCGGAACAACCATGGAAGCTCTGGCCAAGCTGAAGCCGGCATTCAAGAAAGACGGTGTTGTAACCGCAGGAAACGCCTCCGGCATCAATGACGGTGCGGCTGCACTGGTGCTTATGAGTGAAGAAAAAGCCAAGGAACTCGGCATCAAACCACTTGCCTACTGGGTAGCCGGAGAACTTGCCGGAGTGGATCCGAGCATCATGGGTGTCGGTCCGATCTATGCGACCCGGAAAACGATGGAAAAAGCAGGCTATACCATTGATGACTTTGACCTGATCGAAGCCAATGAGGCATTTGCGGCACAGTCCGTCGCAGTTGAAAAAGATCTGAAGTGGGATCACTCCAAACTCAACGTCAACGGCGGCGGCATTGCATTAGGCCATCCGGTCGGCTGCACCGGCGCAAGGATCCTCGTTTCCCTGCTGTATGAGATGCAGAAGCGCGATTCCAAAAAAGGACTTGCGACCCTCTGTGTTGGCGGCGGCATGGGCTGCGCAGCGATCGTAGAGCGCAGATAACAAATTTACAGCAATATTAAAAGGAGCATCCGTTACAGATCAGGACCGGATCCGAATATCCGATCGATCTGAGCCTGAAGCTCCTTTTTTCAGTTGCCTGATTCCGGATTAAGAGCTCCCTGTAAAACAGCGATCTGCTGATTCAGATAGCCGGCAAACGCAGTACTTCCCTCGGCAGTAAGATGAACCCCATCATACAGAAATTCCGCCGGATCCGGATTATAATCCAATACCGGAAGATCCAAATACTGGTTTTCATCAGAACGGTCATTAACCAGAACCAGCGTATAGGAAGCATCTTCCGAAACCGACTGAATCTCCTGCAGAACGGAAGGATCTTCGAGCGAGGATCGTCCGAAAACCAGCAGGATCTGTTTCGGCAGCAGTCCCCCTTCTTTCAGGGAATGCATCTTTTCCAAAATTCG
>JAEEPV010000144.1 GCA_016284975.1 Solobacterium sp. | reverse complement strand
TTTCATTCGCCTTCTCCAGTGATCGCATCCAGTTTACCGGCCAGCGTTTCGGCAAATACCGCATGTCCGGACGGCGAAAAATGAACCCCGTCCGAAAGCACTTCAATTCCCCATTTGGATACATCCGCAAATGCGGTCTGTTCTTTGTCGGCAATGCCGCGATACACTTCCGCGAGCCGCTGGGATTCCACGATCGCCTTTTCATCACTGACCCAGATACCGGGTTTCAGTACCGGCGGAGCGATCAGCAGGATCGTTTCGGAAGATATATATTTTTTCAATCCCTTTATCAGGTTCTCCATGCGTGCTCCGATTTCTTCTGCCCGATCCATTCGCAGCAGATCATTTGATCCAAGCATCACCGTCACAGCATCCGCCGGGCGATTATTTTTCGCAAGATTCAAAACCCAGCCGAGCGCAGCACCTTCCGGCACGCACATACCGTTCTGCCCGTAATTTACCGCTTCATAACCGCTCTGCCTGAGCAGACCGGTCCATCGGATATCGGACGGGTATTGTTCACCAAAAAAGGACCTTGAATCATAACCCCAGGTATTTGAATCACCAAAACACAATATCCGTTTCATCCGCGCTTCTCCGCATACGGTTCCCAGCTGTTCCGTCTGTTTCTTTCATTGTAATACGGAAACTGTCAAAACCACGCAAATGACAGGTTTCTTTGCATTCCGCTTCTGTTTTTCTCATGTCATAATGAAAAAAAGAAAGCAGGTAATAATTTCTTATGAAAAAAATACTGACACTGGTTGACGAAAGTTTTGAAGACCTCGAACTCTGGTATCCGGTATACCGTCTGCGTGAAGAAGGCTGCCAGGTAGATCTGGCCGCCAAAAAGGCTGGTCTGTATCATGGCAAATACGGTGTTCCCTGCCAGGTTGATCTGACGTTTGATGAGATCCGCGCAGATGACTATGACGGACTGCTTGTCCCGGGCGGCTGGGCTCCCGATAAACTGCGCAGATACCCGGAAGTACTGGAGATTGTAAGGAATATCAACAGCAGAAACAAGGTGATCGGTGAGATCTGTCATGCCGGATGGGTCCTGATCTCTGCCGGTATTCTGAACGGCAAAAATGTCACCAGTACGGTCGGCATCCGTGATGACATGACCAATGCCGGTGCGACATGGCATGATGTCAGCTCCATCGTTGACGGCAATATTGTATCTGCTCAGGTTCCGTCAAGCCTGCCGGACTACATGAAAGATTACATCCGTGTTTTGAACAATCAAAAATAAGCCCTTTGACAGGCTTATCTGACTACTCTGATTCACTGATTCTCTGTGATCAGAGTTTTTTTGTATAGTCGCCGGATTCATTCTGTACAAATCCGACCTTTTTCACATACTCAATATGCGCAGCTTCCTTACCTCTGTATACCAGTTCTTTGATTCCCTTCTCTTTCAGCTGAGAATACAGGTACTCTCCGACAGAACAGTCCCGGTATGTCGGTGTGGAATAGTCGACGAACAGTTCCAGCGCCGTCTCATTAAGATGTTTTCCCAGTGTTACGCCGACTGTTTCACTGTCCAGACAGATTATGTAAGCCACATCCGTTTCATCAAGGCGTTCTCTGAAATCCGGGAAATAGGTACGAATGTCCGAGTCATAATAAGAAAGCAGAAACTGCAGATACCGGTCATTGAAATTGACCTCGACCATATGATAGCTGTTTGTGGTATTTCGCAGCCGCAGCAGCTGATAAATATTAATGCCAACCAGACAAAGATTCATCAATGCCGTCGGATAGGAATGAATGATCAGCGCATAGATCATGAAGATGATACTGCCAATCGTATTGATTACGCGCAGGCGGACAACCGATGTCATCAGCATCGACACCACAACCAAAGTGGAACCAAGATAACCGAACAGTTCGATCATTAGCTTTGTGTCCATAAATGAAAAACCTCCAAATCATTCTTTTTTTTTATTTTAAACCAGAGGTTTAAAAAGAAACGCATTTCTGCGTTTCTTCCGCTTATTTTTTGAAGCCATCCCGCAGCAGGACACTGCGGTTGAATACCAGATGATCGGCAGAGCTGTCCTTGTTGTCGAGGCAGAAGAAGCCGACCCGCATGAACTGAAACGTCGGGGCATTGGTGCCGGTGCGGTTTTCACGCTGATCAAACTCTTTTGCGACATCAACCATGGAACGTTCCACCTTACAGCCATTCAGAACGATCAGGCTGTCCGGGTTGATTGCCTCCAGGAAGTCTTTTCCCGGCGCATCCGGATTCGGATCATTGAAGAGATTCTCATACAGGCGAACCTCGGCATCCACGCAGGTCTCTGCATCCACCCAGTGGATGGTAGCACCCTTGATCTTGCGGCCATCTGCAGGATTGCCGCCACGGGACTGCGGATCATACTCACAGAGCACTTCGACCACCTTGCCGGTTTCATCCTTTACACAGCCGGTACAGGTTACGAGATACGTTCCTTTCAGGCGCACTTCATTGCCCGGATACAGCCGCTTGTACTTCGGGATCGGTTCTTCGAGAAAATCCTCCTCTTCGATCCAGAGATTCCGGCTGAATGTGATCGTATGGGTTCCCTGTTCGGGATCCAGCGGGTTGTTTTCAACCTCGAATGTTTCAGACTGTCCTTCCGGATAGTTTGTGACGGTCAGCTTAACCGGATGAAGTACTGCCATGGTACGCTCTGCGGTTGTGTTGAGATCATCACGCAGGCAGCGTTCCAGCTCGGCAAATTCAATCGTATTAGCACTCTTGGCAACACCGATCGAATCACAGAAATTCCGAATTGATTTCGCAGTATAGCCTCTGCGGCGCAGACCGCACAGGGTCGGCATCCGCGGATCATCCCAGCCGGACACGTAGTTTTCTTCAACCAGCTGACGGAGTTTGCGCTTTGACATGACGGTATGATCGATTCCAAGGCGTGCAAACTCGATCTGACGCGGCTTGTAATACGGGATGGATACATTCGATACCACCCAGTTATACAAAGGCCTGTGATCTTCAAACTCCAGCGAACACAGGGAATGCGTAATGCCTTCCAGGGCGTCCTGAATCGGATGCGCAAAGTCATACATCGGATAAATGCACCACTTGGTGCCCTGACGATGATGATTGATATGACGGATCCGGTAAATGACAGGGTCGCGCATATTGAAGTTGCCGCTTGCAAGATCAATCTTCGCGCGCAGTGTCATCTTGCCTTCCTCAATTTCGCCGTTTTTCATTTTCTCAAACAGCTCAAGGTTCTCTTCGATCGGACGGTCACGATACGGAGAACGGGCAGGTGTCTGCGCATCACCGCGGTATTCCCGGAACTCCTCCGGGGTCAGTTCACACACATAGGCAAGACCCTTTCGGATCAGCTCCACCGCAAATTCATAGTCTTTTTCAAAATAGTCTGAACCATAGTAGAAGCGGTCACCCCAGTCAAATCCAAGCCAATGGATATCCTGCTTAATCGCATCGACATATTCGGTGTCTTCCTTTGCCGGGTTCGTATCATCCATTCGCAGATTGCAGAGGCCGTTAAACTTCTCAGCCATTCCGAAGTCAATGCAGATGGCCTTGCAGTGACCGATATGGAGATATCCGTTTGGTTCGGGTGGGAAACGTGTATGCACGGTCTTCCCTTCAAACTGTCCGCCCGGGGCTATATCCTCTTCAATAAAGTTATAAATAAAGTTCCGATTCAGATTCACTTCTTCGGTTTCTTTTTCCATTGATTTCTCTTCCATAGACTTCCCCTTCAACCTGTTTTCGTATCGCTGTTTTCTCAGCTCAATCTTCCCTATTGTATTTGAACGCATGCACTTACGCAACCGCTCTTCCTTCCTGCATTCTCCGTTTGTTTCAGGAACCTGTGCGTTACAGCTTTGTGATTTTCAGCATTCCCGGTATACTCATCTGACAGGGAATGCCTGTGCGGGCAAACGATGCCCAGATGCCACGCATCGGCCGTCCTTTTTCTTTGATCTCTTCCTCACTGAGTCCCATCGCCGGATCTCTGCCGACTACGGCCTGTCCTCCGAACAACGGCAGAAGATCGATTGAATGACCGGCTCCAATATAAGACCTGTTTTCTCTCCAGAAAAAGGTATACAGCCAGACTTCCCCGCCGGAAAGCGCATAATCTCTCGCAAATCGCTCGATCGGTTTGATGAAGATCGAATCACTCAGCTTCTTCATGATCCGCTCAATCGGCTTTTCGGTCAGTGGATGCTGATCAAGCACTGTGATTGTACGAATCTTTCCGCCATAGACCGATACCTCGCGCTCCGCACTGCCAATGAGCATCGGATGCGCTGCCGCGATCTGTTCCAGACGGCTTTCAATCTCTTCTCTCTTCGGCAAAGGTGCGATTCCGAAATGGGGCGCAAAGACCATATATTTCGGATTTCCTTTTTCCTTTACATGCGCAAGGATGGAGGCTTCCGTACTGCGGATCGCTTCCGCATCCGCATTATCCGGAAACGTACGCAGTTCTTCAAGAATCCGCTCTTCCATCGCTTCCCGATGATCCATTGTACCGATCGGATCGCTCTGAAGGATTGCCTTATGATACAGATTATCCGTTCCTTCTGAAAGCAGAATGCAGCGGACAAGATCTGCTCCCGCGGACTGTCCGAAGATCGTAATGTTTTCAGGATCTCCGCCAAACGCTGCTATATTCTTCCTGACCCACCGCAGGCCTTCGATCGCATCATTCAGACCATGGTTGGAGAAACCACCCTCTTTGGTCCGGCCAAATCCAAGAATACCAAGCCGGTAGTTGACTCCGACAAGAATCACATTCTGTTCCGCAGCCAGAAGCTCATAGTCATATATTTTACTGTCGCAGCCGCCGTTTCGATACCCGCCTCCGTGATACCAGACCATGACCGGCAAAGATAACTCTTCCGTTTTCGGAATCGTTATGGAAAGATACTGACAGCTCTCTTCCTGCGGAAGAGATTCATATTTGATTCCGGTCAGATAGTTTTCCAGTTCAGAATTTCGCTGCACGCAGAACGGAGAAGGATCAATGCATTCATGAACGCCTTCTTTATAACGATACGGTACGGGTGCTTCAAATCGTTCCGAAACCGCATAGCGGATTCCGCGCAGATGAAAACACGTTTCTGTTTCATAACCGGAAAAGGACCCGGCTTCACATTTCCATATCTGTTTGTTTTCCATTCGATTCTTCCCTGTATTCTGTTTTATCCGTACTGGATGTCTCGTGTGAATCTTTTTTTGGTGTCTTTCGAATCCGCACCGTCACTTCAGTTCCCTTAGCCGGCTCACTGTCAATGGTTACGGTTCCTCCGGCATTCTGAATCCGGGAACGCACACTGACCAGGCCGATATGAGTTCGTTTTTCATCTACGATTTTGACGGTCTTTGGATCAAATCCTTCCCCGTCATCACTGACTCGAATTACGTATGCATCGTCTTCCTCATGCGTATGAATCGTGACCGTACCGCCTCCCGGTTTATGACCGATACCATGTTTGATTGCATTTTCCACCAAAAGCTGAATCGATAATGCGGGAACTTTAAAATCCGTGCAGTTGATATCCATCGCCACGTTCAGATCGTCACTGTAACGCAGGCACTCGAGATAGAGATAATGTCGGATATGTTCCAGTTCTTTTTTGAATGAAATCGTTTCATCCATTGTCAGTGAATCAATGTTGCCGCGCAGATAATCCGAGAATTCGGAGATTGCTTTCTGTGCTTCCTTCGGGTCTTTCTCACAGAGGTAATAAATCGTATTCAGGGAGTTATAAATAAAGTGCGGCTTGATCTGTGTCAGCATCATTCTTGTTTTGTTCACTTCATTTTCACGCTGTTCTTCCTTAAGCCGGATCGACTGTTCCATATTGATTGCGGAGTGAAGCAGTAGCAGTGACACGGTCATTCCTACATGCTGAAGACCGACAATTCCCGTGATATTCCGCATGATCATTCCAACCATGGGAATGAGCAGATAAACAAGATAGAGAATCGTTTTCCGATTACCCAGTTCCTTCCGGTTCAAAAGGATCAGGACAATGATCAGTGATGTAACAGCCCATCCCGGAATCTGTCCTGCCCAGAACAGCATCGGATTTTTGACGTCCAGAATATCGGTTGCCGGCAATATCCAAATGATCATCGAAATCAGAACGAAGATATGAACACAGACCCGGATACTCTGATTTCGTTTCGAAATATGTGTGACGTTGTTAATCACCGTTTCCGCAAACAGCAGTTCCACCATATAAAACGAGATCGAAAGAAAAACGATATTGAGATTCGTCAGAAATGTGCTGAAAGAAACGAGATCCGTGTAATACAGTGCACTGGTGATCAGGCTCAGAATATTGAATATGATCATCCACGTAAAAATCTCCTGGTTTCGCTTGTCTCCATAGCGAATGCGAAGATTGGAAAACAGCATGATGAATGCCATCATTACCGCCAGAACACTTAACGTGATAATACCTGTGTTGCTCATACTCTATACAATACACCCGAAAATTCCGGTTCTCATTCAAAACACCCTGTATGCTGAAAATCAAAGTTTAATCCAGCTCATATTCCAAAACAGTCATTTCAGAAATCAGGTCATTTTGTTTTCTGACTTTCCCATTCTTCCTTTTCAATGCAGAACACATAACCGTCTCTTTTCTCATGCATAAGCGGCACATCAACACCTTCCGATTTCCACCGAAAGTGCATACCGCATTTTTCCATCACCCTGCGGGATTTCAGGTTTCCTTCATAATGCCCGCACCATACACGACTCATACCGCAGTCTTCAAACGCATGGCGAAGCAGTTCCTGTGCCGCTTCCGGCATGATTCCCTGACCCCAGTACGGTTTCCCGAGCCAGTAGCCAAGTTCACATTCATCGGCCGCTGAAACAAGATCGGAATCTCCCGCCAGTTTCAGCTGGATCGTTCCGATCGGTATGCCATCCGGTTTCATACGGATCGCATACAGTTCATCTTTTGTATTGAAAAGCCGGATGATCTGCAGACTTTCTTCTGCAGACTGATGTGCAGGCCAGCCTGCGATTGGTCCGATCGCAGGGTCTTTTGCATATTGATACATCAATTCTGCTTCCGATTCGTTCCAGGGGCTGAGGATCAGCCGTTTCGTTTCAAGTTCCATAGCACAGCTCCATTTTTCTTTTATCGTACTCCACCAGTATACCCGAGAATCAAAAAATGACATCTCGTTATGAAATGCCATTTCAATACAATCTGTTTTTCCAGGATTACTTCGAAGCGTTTTCGCCTGCGATCCGGCCGAATACCACGAAGTCTGCAACTGCGTTTCCGCCAAGACGGTTGCCGCCGTGCACGCCGCCGGTAACTTCACCAGCCGCAAACAGCGCAGGGATTACGTTACCCTTCGTATCGATAACTTCAGCTTCCTTGTTGATCTTGACACCGCCCATCGTATGGTGGATACCCGGTGAAATCTTTACCGCATAATACGGAGGATTGGAGAGATCTGTCAGAAGCGCATCATATCCTTCCCGTTCAAATTCCTCATCTTTTTCTGCATCGCACGCTGCTTTCCACTTATCCAATGTCTCCTGGAGTGTTGCTTCATCAACTTCCATCAGTTTCGCAAGGTCTGCGACTGTATCGCACTGGATCATGTAGCCCTTGTTTACATACTTGTCGATAACGGTGGATTCCGTCTTCATTGCCTGATCCGCAATCAGCCATGCATAGCTGTCCGGCTGTTCGTTGATGTGAGCAGAAACCACGTCACGTGTCAGGATTTCATTGCAGAAACGCTTGCCTTCCTTGTTGATCAGGATTGCACCGTCTCCACGCAGAGATTCGGAAATAAGGGAGCCGTCCGACTGAACAACAGTCGGGTGGATCTGAATCTGTTCCAGATCAACAAAGTCTGCACCGATCGCTTCCAGGAACGCAATTGCGTCACCGGTAATCGTAGGAGCGTTGGTCGAAACGTAGCCTTCAAGTTCCGGACGATATTTGACGATCAGTTCCGGATTGGAGCCGAAGCCGCCGGTTGCGATTACTACCGAATTCGCCTTGACCGTAATGTTGTTGCCGTCTGCTCCGGTCGCATGGAGACCAACTGCCTTGCCATCTTCCATAAGTACTTCGTCAACCTTGGCGTTGTAGATGATTTCAACTCCAAGATCATTGCAGGTAGAAGTCAGATGCTCAACGAGATACGCACCGACGGAAAGAATCTTGCCTTCATCATTGACCGGACGATGCTGACGCATTGCAGAAGCGCCTCCTGCAAGTCCGATATTGCTCAGCGGAGCACCGATCGAATCGAGCCAGTCAATTGCCTCAGAGGAGTTTTCCGCAAGGGTTCTGACCAGTTCCGGATCGTTCAGATCATGACCGCCTTTCATGGTGTCTTCGTAATACAGTTCCGCAGAATCTTCAATTCCCTGCTCTTCCTGATAATGTGTCTCAGCTGCGTTCATACCGCCGGTCGCATAGCTGGAGTTTCCTCCGGATACCGCACCCTTTTCAAGGATAATAACGCTCTTGCCTGCCTGTGCCGCTGTAATCGCAGCAGTCATGCCGGCACCGCCGGCACCGGCGATGACAACATCCGCCTGCTTTTCGATATCTTCCGCAGGAGTTTCGTCTGTTTTCGCAATCAGCGCAGCAGGATCTGCACCAGCCTGCGTGATGCAGTCATTCAGAGCTGTAAGGAAAGCGGTTGAAGTGATGGTTGCGCCACTGACCATATCAATATTCGGGGACTGTGCCGCAAGCACCTTTTCAACAAGCTGCGGGATCGCCGCTCCGCCGACAGTCGGTGTTTCACCATCCGCCGTGTAATCGATCGCCTCGATCTCGTTATCGGTGAGTGTTACTTTCAGCTTGACAGGATTTCCTGCACCGCCAAAACCCTCTGCTTCTGCCTCATACGTTCCGGCATTGAAAAGAGCTCCGCCTTCCGGCGCTGCGGGTGCTGCCTGCTTGGGCTTCAGGTTCGCAATTCCCAGAAGAATCGCTGCCGCAAAGATTGCAAGTATTGCCCAGTTCTTCTTTTTCATTTTCCCTCCGTTAAATAAATTGTGATGGTTTTATTCTAACATCCGTATTTTTACTTCCTGTCAGTAAATATTGAAACCTTCCGATTCATCCCATAACTTCATTGTAAAATGACCATTTTTAAAAAATCGTTCGCCGGACATCAAAAAAGGAATCTTCTTCCATACAGAAGCTGATCCCTTTCCTGTTGTAATGACTTATCTCAGACGCGGTGTTTTTGCAACTCTTGCACGCTGTTTTCTGGCTGTTTCAAGAACCCGGTCAGAAAGCTCCTTGCGGATTTCTTCCATTTTCTCTTCCGGCACCTTGTCACTGACAGCTTCCTTTTGAACTTCTTTTTTCAGGATTTTTTTGCAGACCTTTACTTTTCGTCTGAGTTTTCTGTATTTCATTTTCATCTGTTCATTAACCTCCTGTTTCAATCAGTGATTCGTTTCCTATTTTCCTCTGCCGAAGATCAGTCGGAAGAGTCCTCTCAGAATCAGGAAGATGATCCAGAGAATCAGTGCAACAATCACAATACCGACAATGATAATAAGGACAATATGATTCTGGACGAAGCTGACGATTTTTCCAACACCCAATGTCCCTTCCGGTTTTTCGTGTTCGAACAACGTATAGCTTGTCGGCCATGTCTTTCCTTTGGATTCCACATACGCCTTCAGATCATTTTCAACGGTATCAAAGGAACGAGGACCGTTCGTCAGAATCTGCAGGTGATACTCTTCCATATCGAATTCTTCTTCCAGTGCAGCCTGTGTCCGTTCCCGCAGTTCCCAGAACTTTGCCATACCATATCCATACGGAAGAATCT
>JAEEPV010000017.1 GCA_016284975.1 Solobacterium sp. | reverse complement strand
AGTGCATACCGGCATTTGATTGATGAGCTGTGCGACAGTGAAAAACCATTGAGCGAAACCCGTCTTGCGTATCACAGAAAAGAGGCAGAAGCGGCGGAAAACCGCATGACCTGGAGCGGAAACTATCCGGGGATTGGTGGTGCCGATTCCATTATTTATCGGACACATACGGATGCGGATGTGAATCATGCATTTCTTGGCACCGTTATTTCATATGCGGATGGTGTACTCGAGCTTGAGACGCGTAATCCAATTGATCGGAACGATCGTATTGAGGTGTTGGAACCAGGCAGAGAAAACCGTTCCTTTACACTGGAATGGATGTGTGATTCGGAAGGAAATGAAATCGAAAAGAGCAGGATCCCGATGCGGATCATACGCATGAAGGTACCGTTTGACGTAGCTTCCGGCGCATTGCTCAGAAAGGATCTGAAATGATACTGGAAGGCAGTATTTCGGTGAAAGCCGCATTGCTCGGAAGACACCGGATCGTACAGACAATCTATATTGATGAAAAACGACATGATAAAGAGACAGCTTTTATCATTGCCCGGGCAAACGATGCGGAAGTTCCGGTAAACCGTGTTCCAAGAGAAACAATCGACGCAATGGCACAGGGAAGAACGCACGGCGGTATTCTCTGCGAAGCAGGAGAGAGGCACTATGAAGAAGAATCCGTGCTTTTTGAAGCGGAAAATCCCTTCATTGTTGTTCTGGAGGGGATAGAAGATCCGTTCAATCTTGGCTATGTGATCCGTGCTCTGTATTCTGGTGGGTGCACCGGACTTGTGATCGGGCATCGCAACTGGCAGTCAGCAGATCCGGTGATCCTGAAATCAAGCGCCGGAGCGTATGAATATCTGCCAATCGTTATGGATGATGAACCGGCCTCGATCATCCGTCATTGCAGGAAACGCAATATCCACACTTTTGCTGCAATGCGCAGGGATGCCATTCCGTGTTACGAAGCGGATTTTACAGAATCACTGTTGATTGCGATTGGCGGCGAGATGCGCGGGCTGTCTTCTGCAGTGCTGCAGGAATGTGAGCAGAACATATATATTCCGTATGCGAATGATTTCCGCAATGCGCTGAATGCGGCCGGTGCCAGTGCAGTGCTTGGCTTTGAGGTATTGCGGCAGCGGCAATACGGAAAAGGAGAGTGACGTATGGAGAGAATTGACTCTTCTTCCAATCAAAGAATCAAAAACTGGGCGAAACTGCTCCAAAAAAAGGAACGCGACCGGACAGGTCTGTTTCTTGCGGAAGGCGATCATCTGATTGAAGAGGCATTAAAAGCCGGGATTGTAGAAGTGATCCTTTCCGATCATGCGGAAGATTATTCGTTTGAGCCACGGATCCAGGTTCCGTCCCATATCACTGCGAAGCTTTCCGGAAGTACTTCCGGTGCGCATTCCGTAGCGGTCTGCCGACAGTTTTCCGCAAAGCCGGAACATTGGAATCGGATTCTTATTCTTGACGGTGTTCAGGATCCCGGAAATCTCGGGACGCTGATACGCACTGCTGTCAGCTTTGGATTTGATGCGGTATTCTGTTCGGAGAATACCTGTGATTTCTATAATGAAAAAGTAATCCGTTCGACGCAGGGTGCGCTGTTTCAAATTCCGATCCTCCGGGAGGATCTTGCCGTACTTGTTGAATCATTGCAGAAACAAGGAATCACCGTGATTGCAACGACGCTTGAGAAAGCAATTCCGCTGAGTGAGATGGAGAAACCACAGCGGGCTGCTGTGATCCTTGGCAATGAAGGAAACGGGGTGCGGCATGAACTGCAGGAGAAGGCAGATCTTCGTGTACGCATCGAGATGAATGGCTTTGAATCCCTGAATGTTGCGGTAGCTGGCGGTATTATCATGTATAGTCTGCGAGAGGACGCAAAATGAGAAAAGTAATAAAAAAGTGTCTGCTGACATTGTTATTTGCGGCATCTCTTCTTACACCGGTTCAGGCGGAAGGGGAGGATTTTCAGGCATTCTTTACCTGGATCGGGATGCGGGAAACCAGTGAGATCTCTTCGACCGTCTATCCATATGAAGGCAGCACGTTTGCCTGTGCCAGCGCATGGAAACAGGAAACGGTATATCTCAAGGCTGCGGTTACCGCGCTGGCGGATACCCATATTTCGGTATCTGCCGACAGCTTCATCGGAAGAAATGGGGAAGATACTCTTCCCTGTAATGTTGGTTTTCTGAAGTCCACATCGGTTTCACTTGGAATGGGAACCGATGAATGGATCCCGCATATTGATGTTCCGGATATTATTACGGAAGAAAAAGAAAAAGATCTTTCCGCCGGGGAAAGGGCGTATATATGGATTTCGGTTCCGGTTGGAGAAACGGCATCCGGCAGTTACCGCGGTACGATTCACGTATCCGGTGCAGTTCATCAGGAACTGAATGCAGAAATTGTTGTCGGACCGTATTCGCTTGCGGATCAGACGATTTCACTCGATCTGTGGCAGTATCCGTTCTCCTCATATTACCGGTATGACGCGCTTCGTGAAACTGAACCGTTCTCGTCAGAACATCTGGAGATCCTTTCGAAAGAACTGGATATTTACAGAAGTATAGGCGGCTCTCATATCACCTGTGCAATTACAGAAGAACCGTGGGCGCATCAGACTTACTTCGATACGCCTTCTCTTGTGAAATGGAATGTCGACGGAAACGGATTCCTCTGGTTCGACTATACCTGGTTTGATGCCTGGGTTGAACTGTGCCGCAGTAAAGGAATCGATGGTCCGATTGACTGCTTTTCCATCCTGCCCTTTGATCATGTGATCACGGTATGGAATGATATGGGCACACCGGATCGAATTGTTCTGACCCCCGGGGATGAGCAGTGGAAATGGTATTGGGAAAACTTTCTTTATTCTTTTACCGCACATCTTGAAGAAAAGGGATGGCTCGATGACACGTATCTCTTTGTAGATGAAAGAGGACTGGATTATTTCTATTTCATGACGGATTATGTCCGTTCCCTCAATCTCGGAAGCCGCCTGCATTTTGCGGCCGCACTGAATGTGATTCCAAGAGATGCAGAACTGTATGACCGGTTTGATTATCTCTCGATTTCCATCGCTTCCGTGCCGGAACAGGATGAAGAATTCAATGCGTTTTTATCCCATCGGAAGGAACTGGGGCTGACAACGACAATGTACAACTGCTCTACCAATTACCCGAATGCCTTTGGATACAGTGATCCATATGAATCCATATGGTCCCTGCAGTATCTGGCAATGAGAGGATTCGACGGCTATCTTCGCTGGGCGTTCAATGCCTGGCCCAGTGATCCTCTGGTTAAGGCGGATAATCCACACTTTGAAGCCGGGGATACCTTCCTCATCTATCCGGATGATATCAGCGCTGCAGATCCGGGTCCGTCCCGATCGGTACGTTTGTGCATGATCGAACAGGGAATCAATGACATGAAAAAATACAGATATCTTCTTCGTAATGCCGATGAAGAAACGACAGCTCTTCTGAGGAGCGGATTTGATTCCATGAAGCGGTGTTATGGATCCTATAATGCGTATGGTGCCATGGGTGCAGCTTCAGATGGAAACCGGGCGATTCTTGCCACTGAAGTGATGCGGATGGAAATGCTCATACAAAAAGCCGCACTGAATGCGGCACTGAATGAGCGGGGCACACCGGTTTCATCACTGAAAGAAGAACTGAACGCGTTGTGTGAATCTCAGTACCAGCCATACGAATAACTGGTTTTGAATTTTTTCTCACTCGGGTCGACCGGTATTTCCTTGATCGTGATGT
>JAEEPV010000143.1 GCA_016284975.1 Solobacterium sp. | reverse complement strand
GCCGTGCAGAGATACTCATGCGGATGATTGGCAATCGGAAATTCCGTATCTTCAAACTTTATATAATGCGGCGGGAAAATATCATCCTTAAGGAAGATGAACGGCTTGAACGGTGTTTTCCAGACCCAGGTCAGATCAAATCCGACATGCGGGCTTCCCCGTTTCTCACAGATCCCGCTGTAGCGGTCCGCTACCTTCATGATGGCGCTCTTGATATGGACCGGATTGATATGAAATACATTGTCCGCAATGATGGCCGGAACCATCAGAATATAATTGGCAAGCCGGAACGGCAGATCGATCCATTTATTCGTGGTCGCATAATCCCATACAAAGATGTCGATAAAGATGCCATCGCATCCGTCATAGCCGGTACACCGGTTGGAAAGCAGCGTATTGACTTCCTTCAGATACGTTCCCTTCTTGCGGATCTTCATCCCCGGGATCAGAACGTTGTACCGCTTGTCTGTATACCAGCACTGAAATACGTATTTGTCCTGTTTCTTCATCACTTCAATGAAGCGCATGAAGTCTTCCTTCATCATGAAGAAGTCCGCATCGTCATCCCAGGGAATAAACCCCCCGTGGCGGACTGCGCCAAGCGCACTTCCGCCCGAGAGAAAATAAGGGATGTCATTCTCCCTGCACAGTTTGTCAATGTCCTTCATCATTTCCAGAAGAACATGCTGAACATCGCTGACAAGCACCTTTGTGCCGTCACTGTTTTCCTTGAGAATATATTCCATCCCTGTTTCCTCACTTAGAAATTTAAGTTGCGCGGTGTGCGTGCAAACGGAATGACATCACGAATGTTCTCCATTCCGGTCACATACATCACAAAACGTTCAAATCCAAGACCAAAGCCGGCATGTTTACAGCCGCCGAAACGTCTCAGATCCAGATACCACTGATACCCGTCGAGCTTCATGCCAAGATCGGTCATCCGCTTCTCCAGTACATCCAGACGCTCTTCTCTCTGGCTTCCGCCAACGAGTTCACCAACACCCGGCACCAGCAGATCACATGCCGCAACCGTCTTGCCGTCATCATTCAGACGCATGTAGAACGCCTTGATCTCCTGCGGGTAATTGATCAGGAATACCGGACCGTTTACGACCTTCTCGGTAATGTACCGTTCATGTTCGGTCGCAAGATCCATTCCCCATTCAATTTTGCTGTTTTCAAACTTCACATCGGCGTTCTTCAGGATCTCGATCGCCTCGGTATACTCCATACGGCGGAACTCACTGTTCTTAACCGCATCCAGACGCGCAAGCAGTTCCTTATCCACAAAGGAGTTAAAGAATTCCATCTCGGCCGGGCAGTTATCCTGTACATACTGAATACAGAACTTGATCATGTCTTCGATCAGATCCATATCATCTTCCAGATCCGCAAACGCGATCTCCGGTTCAATCATCCAGAACTCTGCCGCGTGATTGGTCGTATTGGAGTTTTCGGCACGGAAAGTCGGTCCGAAGGTATAGATATCACGGAACGCCAGTGCGTATGCTTCACCCTGAAGCTGGCCGGATACGGTCAGACTTGCATGCTTGCCGAAGAAATCCTCATCGTATTTTGCATCGCTGCGGGTGGTAACCGTAAAGGTCTCACCTGCACCTTCCGCATCGTTGCCGGTGATGATCGGTGTATGTACATAGACAAATCCCTGGCTCTGGAAGAATTCATGGATTGCCATAGCCAGTACGGAACGGACCCGGAATACTGCCGAGAACGTATTCGTACGGGGACGAAGATGTCCGATCTCACGCAGATACTCAAACGAATGACGCTTCTTCTGCAGCGGATAGGAATTGTCACAGATTCCTTCAACAACTACTTCCGTCGCCTGAATCTCAAACGGCTGCTTGTTTTCCGGCGTCGCAATATACTTTCCGGTAACACTGATCGCCGCACCCGTCAGCAGCTTGCCGATTTCCGCATAGTTGGAAAGATTATCCGAATATACGATCTGGGCATTCTTGAAATAGGTTCCGTCGTTCAGCGCGATGAAGCCGACATTCTTGCCGCTCCGGTTCGTGCGGATCCAGCCCTGCAGATAAACGTATTCGACCTGATCTTTTTCCATATCCGAACCGTCGATGGTCATTTCGTACAGTTCTCTTACCGTCATGTCACTCAGCATTATTGATTCCCCTTTTCTTATTTATACTCATCGAATTTGCTTCAAATACAAGCTCCTGAATCGATGAGACCACATCAATCTGTTTTACGCGCACCCCCTCCGGTACGGTGAAATGTTCACTTGCGAAACTGACGATTCCCGTGATCCCGTTATCGATCAGGAAATCCACTGTTTTCTGGATATCTTTGGAAATACACAGGATCGCGATCCGGCATCCCTTCGGCTTTTTCGATACAAACTCATCCAGTGAATAAACCGGCACCTGTGTCTTGCCGACATTCTGCGGATTGATATCAAAGGCGCATACGATCTCCCCGACAACGTGGTTCCACTGGTTATAGTTCAGAAGCGCCTTGCCGAGATTACCGGCTCCGACCAGAATGATCTTCTCATCGAAGTTCATTCCGAGCTGTTCCGAGAATACCCGGATCAGATCATCCACATTGTAACCATATCCCTGCTTGCCGAGATTTCCGAGAAAGGAGAAATCGCGGCGGATCGTAGTTGGTTCAATCGCTACATACTCCGCAAGCTCACGAGACATCACCCGTTCGATGCCTTCCGACTTCAGATGCCGGAGTGCTTTTAAGTAAATGGGATATCTGTGCAGCGTAGCTTTTGGTACTTCCTTAATAATTTCCATCATTAATCACCTGCCAAAAAGAATACCATCTTGTGAATGTGAAAACAAGTTAGTATTCACCCGGCATCTCCAGGCTGGGATCCGCCGCATCCTCAAAACTTCCAAACAGCTTATGAAGATACGCAACATATCCCGATGCCCCGATCATGGCCGCATTGTCCGTGCAGTATTTCAATGGCGGGATCACAAGTTCGCACTCCGGTACGGCTTCCATCTTTTCACGGATCATCTCCCGCAGTCTGGAATTAGCCGCAACACCGCCTGCCAGCACCAGCATCTTCGGTTTCTTTTCCCGCACGGCACTGACCGTCTTATCGGTCAGAGACTGCAGCGCCGTCTCCTGAAAGCACCAGGCAAGATCTGCCGGCACGACCTCAACCCCGTTTCGTTTCAACCGGTCATTCAGCTGCAGCACCGCTGTTTTCAGACCGGAAAACGAGAAATTGTACGGTTCATCGGTTTTCGGAGTCGGCAGTTTATAAAGCGGATCTGCTTTTCCTTCTTTTGCCAGTTTATCGATCGCCGGACCGCCGGGATAACCAAGATCCAGAACCCGGGCAACCTTGTCATAGGCTTCTCCGATCGCATCATCTGCAGTTGTGCCGATCACCTCAAAGCGATAGTCATCCGCCATCCAGACAAGTTCCGTATGTCCGCCGGAAACGACGAGTGCCATCAGCGGGAATTTCAGCTCTGTCACAAACGCATTGGCAAAGATATGCCCTGTGATATGGTGGACCGGAACCAATGGCTTATGAAAGGCAAAGGCGACCGTTTTCGCGGCCATTACACCCACGTGAAGACTTCCGATCAGGCCTGGGCACTGTGTATATGCAATGGCATCGATATCCTCCATGGTGAGACCAGATTCCTTCAGTGCCTCACAGATCACAGCGGAGATATTCTCCACATGGATCCGGCTGGCTACTTCCGGCACCACCCCTCCGTATAACGTATGTACATTGATCTGACTACTCACCACGTTGGAAAGGATCTCATTTCCATTCCGCACAATCGCGCACGCTGTTTCATCACAGCTGGACTCAATTGCCAGTATCGTCGTCATAGGTACCTCCCAGAGGAAGAACCATCAGGATTGCGTCTTCCCCGTTTTCGTAATAGTTTTTGCGTATTGCCGCATCAATAAATCCAAACTGATGATAGAGACGGATTGCCGGGTCATTGGTTACCCGTACTTCAAGACTCAGGGTTTCACATCCCTTTTCTTCCGCATGGGCGATGCATTTCTTCAGCAGCTTCCTGCCGATTCCTTTTTTCTGAGCCTTTTTCGCCACTCCGATATTGGCAAGCTGCGCCTTCTCGTACAGAATCCACCAGTCGATATAACCGATGATCTCCCCGTTTTCTTCTTCTACCCAGAGATTGGAAAACGGATTCTCATTCAGTTCATACAGATATTCAGAGCGCGGCCAGGGGCTTTCCGGAAACAGTTCGTTCTCCAGCGCAAGAACCGCCGGAAGATCCTTTTCTTCCATCTTTCTCATTATTTTTTCACCAGATACGCTTCCGCCGGCTTCAGATAATCCGGTGTAAGCAGATGTACGTTCTCAATCGGCTTCCATTCCGGCTTCAGCTGCAGAAAATTCTGAGCGAGATCCGGCCAGCAGTCCTCTCTGCCGATCAGATGTCCCTCTCCCAGCACCGTTTCCGTTTCCTGAATGGAATTCCGCAGGTCATCCGTATCCGCCGCCTGCGGCTCTGAAACCGCCTTTCCGCTGTCGTATACGGCATGATAGGCACGATGGCCTCTGGCATCCATGAGCACATGAACATGGCGTTCTCTTCCTGCAATCAGCTGCAGAGAGCCCAGTGTATACAGCGGAACTTCCTTCATTGCCGCAAATACCTTGGCCACCGTCATGGCAATCCGCACACCCGTATAACTTCCGGGGCCGGATGTAATCACGATCTCTGAAATATCTTCCGTTTTGACACCGTTGTCTTCCATCATACGGATCAGCTGCGGAAACAGCTCTTCACTCTGCCGCTTCCAGCAGGTTTCCTGCACGGAAGCCAGTACCTTATCTTCTTTCAGCAATGCCAGAACCAGAAATGTCTGGCTTGTATCCATACATAATGTGATCATGCGATTTCCTCCAGAAGCGCTTCATACTGCGCCCCGAACGCCTCAAAGACAAACTTGCGGGCATCTTCTTCCAGCAGGGTGATCTGTACGGACAGATACTCATCCGGAATCAGCTGCGGGGCATACTGTGCCCATTCGATTACGGTCAGACCGCCGTCATACATATATTCATCAAATCCAAGATCCTGATCGAGTCCCTCCAGACGATAGGCGTCAATATGGTTCAGCAGGATCCGCCCGCCGCGATAAAGTTTCTGAATCGTAAAGGTCGGAGAAGTCACATTCCGAGCGATTCCGAGTCCCTTTGCGATTCCCTGGGTCAGCGTAGTCTTCCCCGCCCCCAGATCGCCGGACAGTAAAAAAACCATGTTTTCCCTTGCATGTCTGCCAAGCTGTTCTCCCAGCTTGTGCGTTTCAGCTCTGTTTTCCGTTGTACGTATCAATGTTTTCATATCGTTTGCCTGACTCATTATAGTCGTTCTTATAAAAAAAAACTAAAACAAAGACCCGAACGCGAGGTTCGGGAAACCGGCAACGACCTCGATTCACTATGGCAGGCATAGCTATTTTTGGCCCTGGAGTGCTTAACTTCTGTGTTCGGGATGGGAACAGGTGTGACCACTCCGGTATCGTCACCAGATC
>JAEEPV010000142.1 GCA_016284975.1 Solobacterium sp. | reverse complement strand
GCAATACAAGCGAAGTCATTCATGACCGTAAACCGATCGATGAAGTTCATCCGCTTTCCAAAGAAGATTACCGGGTCGGAGGATGCACGGCACTGCTCGATGCGATCGGAGGAGCGATCCATCATATCCATAACGTACATAAATATGCCCGGGAAGAAGATGTGCCGGAAAAAACCGTCGTTGTCATCACAACAGACGGCCTGGAAAATGCAAGCCGGAGATATGATTATCGAAAGGTCAAAAAGATGGTGGAAGAACAGACGAAGGAATATGGATGGGAGTTCCTGTTTCTGGGGGCAAACATGGATGCGATCAAGACCGCCGGTTCTTTTGGAATCGACGAAGATCACGCCGTCCGCTTCCATTCCGATTCGGTCGGAACCACGCTGAACTACAAGGTCGTCAGCGAGGCAGTGGCTAGTTACCGCAGCAGCCGCAGACCCCTTGGCAAGGCATGGAAGAAAGAAATCGAAGAAGATTATGAAGCACGGAAATGATGCGGCTGTAAAACCCTCCTGATCGGAGTGAAAACCGATTGATTTCCGGACAGCCTGGCAAATGCCAGGCTGTTGTTATTTCGGGAGTTGTACGTTTTTTACACCTGTTTCATGGTTCTCATGGATTGTCAGACACTGGACACATTTGGAAAATCCGCGTTTTCAGATTACATATTCGCAAAATAGTCAGCTTGACAAGCGATGCGGTTATGATGAAATGAAATACGTACAGAAATGGTGGTGAATATATGACATCCGAAGAACTGCTGGAAAAACTGAACGGAAAAGACGGCATAGAAGAAATAGAGGAAACACCTGCCGGTATTCTGATTACCCTGAAATCGGAGGAATCGGTTGATCTCAAAGAAGATGAAACGTTTGAGCGGGTCGTTCAAAACGGCGCAAAGCTTGAACTGATCTATCGGGAAGATGGAAAGGAAGCGGCAGAAGGTCTTTTAAGGCTCTGGCATGCCAAAGAAAAGCTGAGCTTCAAATTGATCCTGAAGAAGATCATGGATGTGCTGGCCGGTTCGCTGGTACCGCTGATGCCGATGTTAATGGCTGCAGCGATGTTCAAGACTCTGGCATCCGTGCTTGGCCCGGATATGTTAAACGTGCTGTCTGCGGACAGTGATCTGTATACACTGCTCACATATGTCGGAGATGCGGGATTCTATTTCTTTCCGGTGGCAGTCGGTTATACCAGTGCGAAAGTGCTTGGCGTAACACCGATACTCGGTCTGTTTCTCGGAGGCATTCTGATTCACCCGACCTTCATGAAAATGGCGGTCAACGGGACTTCGTTTTCGGTATACGGGATCCCGATTACTCCGCTGAACTATTCGTCGACGATCCTTCCGATCATTCTTTCCGTCGCATGTATGAAATATATCGAACTGGCGATGAAGAAAATTGTTCCGGAGGCATTAAAAGATGTATTCGTTCCGTTTTTTACAATAGCGATCGTACTGCCGCTGTCACTGTGCATCCTTGCGCCGGCCGGTTCTGTGATCGGCTCAGCACTGTGTAATCTGCTGATATCGCTTGGCAGTAAAGGCGGAATCATAACCGTACTCACAATTGCACTGCTTGGCACCTTCTGGGAGTTTATTATCATGAGCGGCATGCACTGGCTGTTCATTTCATCGATCTTTGTCGTTCTGGCATCTGCTGGCCAGGAGGCGATTATTACACCGATGTGCGCGGCGACGGCGTTTGCGACCGGCGGAATGGCAGTCGGAATGGCCCTGTGTACAAAGGATGCGAAAGAGCGGTCTTCCTGTATCAGCTGTGCCCTGGCTCAGATTATCGGGGGCGTAACCGAACCGGCATTGTATGGTGTGGGATTTAAGTACCGGAAACCGTTTATCGGACTGATGGCCGGATGTTTTGCGGGTTCTCTCTACGCGGGCATCACCGGTATCATCGGCTATAACTTCATTCCAAGTGCCAGCTTCCTCTGTTTCCTGAACTATGTGGGAGGAACGACCATGAATCTGCTGCACAGTATCATTTCGGCAGTGATTGGCTTTGTGGTTGCGGCAGCGGTAACCTATATGATCGGAAAGAACAGCAATGAAAAAACAGTTTGAGAAGATCCGCCTGATCGTATGTGATATCGACGGTACACTGTATGACTGGGACCGCATTTTAAGCGAACGTACGATCTGGGTGATCAATGAGCTTCATGACAGAGGCTATGGCTTTGGAATCGCATCCGGAAGACCGTATGAAGAACTGGTGGATTATGCCGGACGCTGGGGTTTTCCCTTTCAGTTCGATGTACTGATTGGTCAGAACGGGGCCGAGCTTTACAGCCTGAAACAGGATAAGCTGTATGAATACTACAAGCTTTCACCGGCGGTATTGAAAAAGGCAGTCGAAGTCATGAAGCAGTTTGAATGCAATCCGTTCATGTACTGGCATCAGAAGCTGCTGTGTGTCAAAGTCGATGCGATGATCCGCAAATCCGCAAAAACGGCAGAACGGGAAATCGTAGTCGCTGATGATATCTCAAAGCTTTACGAAGAAGAAAACGTCAAGATCATGTTTCGAATGACGGAGGAAGAAACCGCAAGGGCGGAAGCCTGGCTGAACAATCATCCGGATCCGGATTACGCAGCCCTGAAAACACAGTCCACACTGATCGAATTCATGGATCCCCGGATATCGAAGGGATTTGCATTGGAACAGCTCCATGAAATGGGAGAATATGCCCTGGAAGAGATCATGGCATTTGGAGATACCACCAACGACAATGCGATGATTGAAACTGCTGCCTGGGGTGTATGCCTGAAAAACGGAAGTGATGACACTAAGGCAATCGCGGATGACATCACCCGTTATGACTGCAAACATGACGGGTTTGCGGATTACATTGAAGAACATTTGTTTTAAGAGATTTGACTGTCAGAACGAATGAAGAAGTTCTGACAGTTTTTAAATGCCCAAAGAAGTATGACTCTTCCGAAATGACGCGAAATAATCCTTCGTAATTTCAGAATGCCTTCAGACAGACTTCACATTTCACGACT
>JAEEPV010000141.1 GCA_016284975.1 Solobacterium sp. | reverse complement strand
GCGGATCAGTGTGCAGGTACTGTAGACAAGCTTTCCACCCGGCTTCAGAGAATCCGCGTTAGCAGAAAGGATCTCTTTCTGAAGCTGTACCAGTTCATCCAGCGATTCCGGCGTGACGTGATAACGAATCTCCGGTTTATGCGAAAGATCCCCAAGACCCGAGCAGGGCGCGTCGATCAGGATCCGGTCATACACTGCCGTTTCTTTCAGTGAAACGGTTCCGTCATGAACCGACGCACGCACGATTGAAACCCCGGTTCTTTCCATCAGGGCATCGATCAGCTTCACCCGTTCCGGATACAGATCATGGGCATTAATCTGTCCTTTGTTATGCATTAAACAGGCAATCTGCTGTGTCTTGGTCCCCGGAGAGGCACAGACATCCAGCACCCGCATTCCATCCTGTACATCCAGCAGCGGCGCGATTTTCTGAGATGCACGATCCTGGATCAGCGCCTTCCCTTCCGCTAACCATGTACTGTGTACAAGATCTCCTTCATAGCTGAAGCAGTCATTCTCATAGAACGTCGCACCGTCGATTTCAAATTCCTTCCGCGCAGCTTTAAGCGTATTGATCCGGGCATAGACTCTGGACGGTTTCTGATCATGCCGGGCGATAGCAAGTGCAGTTTCTTCCCCATACTGGGCACTCCAGAGTTTCAGAAGAAACAGCGGATGTGAGGTTTTAACAGCCTCGTATTCCAGACCTTCTCCTTCCGCATCCAGCAGTTCCTGTTTTGAAACCGCATGCAGCACAGCGTTCACAAATCCCTTTTCCCGCTTTTCTGCCAGTTCCACCGCTTCATGAATAACGGCATACAGCGGAATGCGGCTCATATATTGGATCTGGTACACCGAAAGATCCAGAAGCACGGCGGTCTTCGGCCGCACTCTGCCTTTGGCAAGATCTTTCCACTGCCGCTCCAGCATGTCTTTATTGCGCAGTGTTCCATAGACGATCTCACTGACAAGTGCACGATCCTCAGCGGAAAGCTCTCTGGGCATACTGCGCATCAGCAGGCTTGCATATCCGCCTTCCAGCATGACCCTGCACAGAATATTCCAGGCTGTTTTTCTAGCATTCATCTTAATTACTCCAGGCTCATCGGATTCACATCAATCCGGATATCAGTTTTTCGTAATGCCGGTTTCTGATCCAGCAGGGTTTTAACCGCCTGACGCATCTGATCAAGGTCTTTCCCTTTGAGAATGATCCGCCGACGGTACAGATCTCTCCGCTTTGGCAGCGGGATAAGACCGATCGTACGGAAATTCCCGTTCAGACCGTCTTTTACTTGCAGAGCTGATGATTCGCAGTCAGACTCTTTCCGGCTGCTGATCGTTAACGCAATCAGATATGTATACGGAGGTTCCTGCGCTGCGTGACGGTAGCTCATTTCCTTCTGAAAAAACGATTCATAGTCCTGTTTTGCGGCACAGGCAACAGCGTAGTGATCGGGATCGAATACCTGCAGAACGACTTCCCCTTCTTCTTCGGATCGTCCGCTTCTGCCCGCCGCCTGCATCAGCAGATCAAACGTCACTTCACAGGAGCGGTAGTCCGTCCGGTTCAGTCCTTCATCCCCGTTCAGAATTCCAACGAGTGTCACATCCGGATAATCGAGACCTTTGGCGATCATCTGTGTTCCAAGCAGAATATCCGCCTCGTGGTTTCCGAACGAGGTCAGAATTGATTCATGCGCATTATGTCTGGAAGTCGTATCCGCATCCATCCGCAGGATCCGTGCTTCCGGAAAGCGTTCCCGAACTTCCGCTTCCAGCTTCTCTGTTCCATATCCATAACTGGAAAAACCTTCGGTGCTGCCGCATTCCGGGCACGCCCTCGGAATCGGAAAGGTGCTCCCGCAGCTGTGGCAGACCATGTTTTTCGTTGTGTGATGGTAGGCCAGCGTGATATCACAGTGCCTGCATTTCAGAGGCTCCCGGCATGCCTGACATCGCAATACGGTATGAAATCCTCTCCGGTTGAGCAGCAGGATGATCTGCCGGCCCTTTGCCAGTGTATCGTTCATCTTCTCGGTAAGAGCATTGCTGAGAATATAGGACTGTCCCTGCTTCATGGCATCCTTCAGAGAAATGACCGTTACCTTCGGCAGGCAACGGTTGATCCGTTCTTTCAGTTCCACCAGGTGATATACCTTTTTCAACGCACGGGCATAGCTTTCAAGACTCGGTGTAGCACTGCCTAAAACAACTTTGCAGGCATGCGTATTGGCCCGGTAGATTGCCACATCGCGGCAATGATATGCCGGCTGTGTATCCTGCTTATAGGAACCATCCTGTTCTTCATCCATGACGATTAGACCCAGCAGTGTAAACGGCAGAAAAACAGCACTTCGGGTACCGACAACGATTCTGGCACGTCCGCTTTTTACCATCCGGTACTGTTCATATTTTTCCTGCGGGGAAAGCCCGCTGTGATAGATCGCCAGTTCTTCGCCAAACCGGGAAGATACCCGCTCGATCATCTGCGGGGTCAGACTGATCTCGGGAACCAGGATCAGTACCTGCTTTCCTTCTTCCAGTACGTGTGAGGCAAGATTCAGATAGACTTCAGTCTTGCCGCTGCCGGTCTGCCCATGCAGAAGATAAACCGAATCGCTTCCTGTTTCGATCTCCCTGACTGCCCGGGACTGATCCTGTGTCAGAGCCGGTCCCTCTTTGATGTTGTGAACGACGGATTTTGCGGTACGTTCTTTGGTTTCCAGAAGGACGGCCTTTTTCTCGACCAGTGTACGGGCAATATTCGGATAATGCCGGCGCAGTCTGGAATACAGCATGGGCTGATTATCTCCGACAAACTGATAGGCTTCCAGCTGTTTTGGCGTCAGAGATATTTCCGCATCGGAAAGCGTAACCCAGCGCTCCTCGACAACTTTCTGTTCTTTCCCTTTTGGTTTTATTTTCGATGGCAGCATCGCCTGATAACAGGAGATCATCGTACTGAGTGTTGTCTCCTTCATCCACGCCGCCAGATCTGCCAGTTCTTCGGTGATAAGAGGTTCCTCATCGAGAATCTCCGTAATCGGCTTCAGCGGATAGCCGATGCGCGCAGAAACTTCCGCTTCGCTTTCCTCCGTTTCACAAACCGATTCCACAAAGCCCATGATTTCCCGATGATTAAAATCCACTTTGACCCGAACCCCGGGGAGCGCCGGCTGTGAAGAACAATACGTAAACGTCTGGTCAATGGAGCGCACCGGGTGTTCGATATAGCATTCCAGCAAATACATGGCATTATTTTACCCCATTGCGGTAGGATAATG
>JAEEPV010000140.1 GCA_016284975.1 Solobacterium sp. | reverse complement strand
ATCCGATTGATCCCTTCCATTTTTGCTCAGATCCATTTCAGCTTTGCGCTGCTTCAGTGCTCTGTCAAAATCCGCTTTCCCATGCCGGTGAATATCGTTCTGCCAGTCTTCCTCGTTATCATAGATTTCCTCAAATTCAATCCGGTTCAGATATCCGCAGGCAGTACATTTCCAGTTATGTACAGAATCATCAAATCCTTCCTGCTCGTTCAGATGTGCCCTGCAGTTATCGCAGTACCATTCGATTCCGGGACATCTTCGATCGAGATCATCTCCCTCATAGAAACTCTGATATGCCTGCGGCTTCAGCAGATAAAACAGTTTGTCCAATACCTCGCTGGTTTCTGACATCTGCCGGCGGATCGGAATAAACGAACTGTCATACAGACGCACCAGTCTTCCCGTCTCATTTCGTAACAGCGTACCAAGCAGAAGCCATAAATACCCATTGGCGATTGAATCGTCAGTCACCTGTTCCAGCTGATAAACCGTGTTATAAGCAATGCCTTCAAATACCTCATCATCCATAGGAAACAGTTCCGTCAGCCGTTCATACTCATCCATTTCCTTTCGTTCCCGGATACATGTTTCAAGGAAGAAATAAAGACTGACATAAAACGCTTTGTGTGACTCCCCCTTTAAGAGTAAAAGATGATTTTTTACAGTTTCCTGCAACCGGGTAACCGCATCAAATTCAATCACCAGCCGTCCGGCCAGATGTTTCTGGATCAAAGAGGCTGTTTTGCGTTCTTTCTCCTGATTGCCCTTTGCCGTTCCGATCAGCCTGCCGGTGATCTGGGATACCCGTCTGCTGGAACCGGTATAAAAAGAACCGTGATAGCGAACTGCATCAATCACAAATTCACGGTCCTGATATTCTGCTTCCGCCTTTGTATTGCCGTCGGATTCCGTTTCCCGTACGATCATTTCGGGAAACCAGATATCCAGCAAATCCAGTTGGGAAGGCTGTTTTTTCTCTGTTGTCTGATAATAGAGATTCAGTACATTACCTAAACGAAAACGATCCATTCTTTTATCAATACTTAATCGATTGCAGCACTTTGATATAGTCAGCTGTCGCTTTCTTCAGTTTCTGCAGTGCCTTATCTTCTTTCTTGTCAATCACTCCGTCATCCTGAACTGCCGCCATTTCACAACTCGTCTCAAATACGTTCTGAGTATTGATCATATTGTCGATCTGAGCCTTCAGAAAGGTATTCATTTCAGTTCCCTGCTATTTCGAAAGAATACCGTTGATCATGAACTTAATAATCATCACAATTGATGCAATGGCCATGATCGTATAGCCGATCATAAAGAGCGGCGAATAATTCGTAGTAAACGTCAGGATCATATTTCCAAATCCGTTTCCCATAAACAAATGTGCAAAGCCGCCGATCGACCGAATATAACTGACAACAAACCGCAGGAAATCCGATGAAACACCGCTTATTACAATTGTCATCAGCGGATACAGGAACTTCAGGCGCGGAGCGAATAATGCCACGATGGATACTACAGAAGCGACAATCAGGATCCACTTTCTTACATCCCCGATATCAAATACGATCCGGATCGCAGCAAAATTCAACGATAATGCCGGAACAAATACGCTGACCAGCACTAAAACCGAACCGATGAACGCTATAAGCTTCCCCAGGCTGAATCCATCCCCGGTATTCTTCCCCTTGAGGGGTTTAACACTCTTGCCGCAGTACGGACATACGGTAGCTGAATTGGGAATCGATTTTTTACAATGTTTGCAGAGCATAATACTGTCCTTCTTTCCTGTTATTCATAATACCATCATCTCCCCCTGAAGGTTTTCCCTTTCGTCTCTTTCAGTCTGTTTTGAAAAGAAAATACCGGCAGGAATATTGGAGGAATCCTGCCGGATTCATATGATCACCAGTTCTTTTTCGCAGCGACAGAGAACCCGTTAATGAAAAGACGGATCCTCTTCCGGATGGAAGTTTGTCCGCCTTCAGAAAACAATCAGTCTTTCACCAGAACTTCCAGTGAATAATCTCTTGAGACTCCCTTAATGATCGGAGAATAAATCTCCCATACCGCCAGTTTGGCCAGACGGTCTGCCGTTGCGATCGTATTTTCGCTGTTCAGCTTATCCTGCATCTTCTGTCTGGCTTCCTTCTGTACTTCCGCAATCTGTTCCGGAGTTGCCTTGATATCGCCAAACGCCAGCATGCCCTTGTTCACATCGCCAAACTGGATATCTTCTTCCGGGATATTGATCTCTTCCTGCTGTACGTGCGGGATCTTCAGGATGATCGTCTTGTTTTCTTCATCCATTACAATATCGGTCGGTTTCAGCTCGGAAAGATCTACGGTATATACAACCGTACCATGATAATTGATCAGCTGGTTTTTACTGAAGATAGCCCAGTTAAAAGCACCGGTATTGGTCAGCGTGGTAGCTTCTGACACATCCTGCTTCATGACTTCCAGTTTCTTCATTTTGGAGGAGTCTCCAAGAATCGCCTCTTCAAAATCCGCCGCGGTATAGCCGAAGATACCGTGGTTTTCAATCGTCATGTCATGATTTTCAACCGGCTTGTCAACAGAAAACACACTGTCCATAGCAGCATTCATTGCGTTGATCTTTGGAATCACATAATAGGCAAGAAGTCCGATTACGATCAGTACCGGCAGCACCTGCAGAACAATACCCCAGACCTTCCCTTTTGTGGAACCTCTTCTAGCGGCCAGTTCTACTTTTTTCAGAAGTTCTTCTTCGTTGATACCTTTGTTTTCGGCAACTAATTCCTGTTT
>JAEEPV010000139.1 GCA_016284975.1 Solobacterium sp. | reverse complement strand
TGAGGAAGGGATTCAGGCACATATTGAAGTGGACGGCGGAATCAACGGAACGACCGGCAAACTTGTAAAAGAAGCCGGTGCGGATGTACTGGTAGCCGGTTCCTACATCTTCAGCGGGAATATCAAAGAGGCGGTGATGTCACTTGCGTGACTGTGTGATCTTCCTGAAGCTTGCGGACAAAATACCGGAAATCAAGAATGCGGATTACATAGGTGCGGACAAGGGCGCGCTGTTTCTCGCAAAGAAAAAGCTTCCCATGGCATTCTCCATCGGAGACTTTGATTCCGTATCGGAGAATGATCGGAGCTGGATCGAACTGTACAGCGATGAGGTGATCGAACTGAATCCCGTCAAGGATAACAGTGACAGTGAAGCGGCTGTCGATGAAGCAATCCGGCGGGGTTATCGGATGATCTATATTGTCGGAGCTACCGGCGGCCGGCTGGACCATGAGATCGTAAACATTCGTCTCTGCTACAAATATCCGGACCGTGTTGTCCTGATAAATGACAGAAACTTCGCAGTTGCGTTTGGGGAAGGCAGTCACCGCATTCAGAAGAGCGGATATCAATATGTGTCGCTGTTTGCGGGGAATGAATGTGAGATCAGTCTGAACGGATTCAAGTATCAGCTGGATCACCGGGTATTAAATGAAAAAGACCTGTACGGTCTTTCCAATGAGCTGACGGGCGAAAGCGGTGAAATCTTTGTACATCGGGGATCGGTGCTTGTCGTTCAGACGAGTGATTAACGATACAAAAAAAGGACTTCAAGAATGAAATCCTTTTTTAGTTTCCTTATCCTTCGACAGGGGCTGCAGTCTTCTTTGCTTTTGCGCCGCCTTTGAGCGTTTTCAGAGCACGCGCCGAGACCTTAACAGTCTGAGGCTTGCCGTCAACCATAATATGAACTTTCTGCAGGTTGACATTCCACTTGCGGCGAGTAGCGCGCAGGGAATGAGAACGTCTGTTTCCTGACATCGGTTTCTTTCCGGAAATCTCACAAACTCTGGACATGACCACACCTCCATTTCTGACAATGCTTGACTAGAATAGCATGATTGATTTTCAAATGCAATATATTCTTTTGTTCCATAACATATGGAAGCGTAGTACAGAGCGGATTTGCGAAATGCAGGAGATTGCTGTTTTTTGAGCGAAGAGCTGCAGTTGTTGTGATAGAATATTGCCGTTACACAAGGAGTTTTTGTCATGAACGATAAGCAGATTTATGCAGCACTGGAAATATCTGATCATGAAGTCCGCATGATTATCGGGGAGTTCTTCAACACCCGATTCAATATTATAAAGGTAGAGAGAATACCGTGTTCGGGAATCAGCTCCCGGGGCGTGGAAGATCCGGAAGCGGTGATGAACGCGATTAATAAAGCGTGCATCGACGCCGAACGTATGATCAGTGCCAAGATCGAACGTGTCATTCTCGGAATGCCGAGTGCGAATATGAAGCGCTACTCACTGAAGTCATCGGTCATGGTACAGGGTTATGACGGCATGGTTTCCATTGAGGACATCCGTGCCGCGATCCGCAAGGCAGAACAGGTCAACATCGGAAAGAACTATGCACTGATTCAGACCGTATGCGTGAAATATACGGTAAACGGCATCTCCAGCCGCCGTATTCCGATCGGTGAAAAAGCAACGGAGCTGACGATCGATATCGATCTGCTCTGTGCGGACCGCCGCTTCAGTTTTGATCTTGTCGACTGTGTGGAACAGACCTGTCTGCATGTCATGGATCTGTATCTTGATATCTATGCGGTAGCCAAGGAAGCAGCACTGTTTGAACAGGCAGTCGATCAGAATGTGATCGTACTTAAGATGGAACGTGAGAATACGACGCTTGGTCTGATCACACACGGCCGGATCAATTCTGCGATGATTCTGGATGAAGGTCTCGGCACTATTGCCGGTGCAGTTGTGGAGACCTATGGATTGAATACTGTGGATTCCTGTGAGCTGGTGAAATACAGTGCCCAGCTGACCAAGCAGCGTTACAGCAACAATCCGGTTTACATCTGGCAGGAAGGTTCCGATGCACGCAAAATCACGGAAAAAGAACTCTGTGAATGCATCCGTCCGAAAGCGGAAGGATGGGTTGCGTCCATTGAAAAATTATGCCGGCCAATCTTGCAAGCTGGAAAGACTGCTGTTATTATTACAGGCGAGGGCGGCGAAATGCAGGGTTTTTCATCGTTACTGCAGGACGCGCTCAAGTGCGAGGTCAAGAATTATATTCCTGAAACACTCGGCGGTCGAAACGCAGGGTTATCAGCGTGCCTCGGGCTTTTCTACGCTTATAAGGACAGACAGCCGATAACCGGATATACCGACAACAGTCTCGACATGGATGCGTTTATCAAATCCGTTTCGTATCGGGAGAAGAAGGAACTCGGCAATACGGGAGAAGAAACAATTTCCAAGAAACTGAAAGGAATGTTCTTCGAAGCGAAGAAGTAGGAAGAGGGTCTATATATGGCAGATTTAATGTATAACCAGGTAGCGAGAATAAAAGTGTTCGGAATCGGCGGTGCCGGCGGAAACGCGGTTAACCGAATGGTTCAGGAAGGTGTTCAGGGTGTAGAGTTCTATATCGCGAATACAGACCTTCAGGCACTTGATGTATCTCCGGTACAGAACAAGATCCAGCTCGGCAAGGCAGGTCTTGGTGCCGGCGGAAATCCGGACAACGGCCGCAGAGCTGCAGTTGAAAGTGAAGATGATATCCGTAAGGCTATGGAAGGAACCGACATGGTATTCCTTACCGCAGGTCTTGGCGGCGGAACCGGTACCGGTGCTTCTCCGCTGTTTGCGAAGATCGCGAAGGAACTCGGATGCCTGACTGTAGGTATTGTTACAAAACCGTTTAACTTTGAAGGAAGAAAGCGCATGATTCAGGCCGAGCAGGGTCTGGAACAGCTGAAGGAATATGTTGACTCACTGATCATCATCTCCAACAACAAGGTTCTTGAGGTCATCGGTCATATTCCGTTCGAAGATGCATTCAAAGAAGCAGATAACATTCTCCGTCAGGGTGTACAGACCATAACTGACCTGATTGCAGTACCGGCGATCATCAACCTCGACTTCGCGGATATCAAGTCCGTTATGGAAGGTCAGGGAAGTGCACTGATCGGTATCGGTATGGCACAGGGTGATAACAAGGCACAGGAAGCTGCGGAAAAGGCAATTCAGTCACCGCTGCTTGAAGCACAGATCACGGGTGCGAAGTCCGCAATCGTCAATGTTACCGGTGGTTCTTCCATGAGCGCATACGATGCGCAGGAAGCAGTCGATTACATCCGTGATGCGGCAGGTTCCGATATTGACATCATCTTCGGTGTTGCAATCAACGATAAGATCGGTGAAGCAATCATCGTTACGGTCATCGCAACGGGCTTCGATCTTCCGAAACCGGATCTTATTCCGAGTGACGGACCGGCTATCGCAGCCAGCCCGATGGGAAGCGGTATCTCGATGGCACAGGATGACGGATTCGGATTTGGATCCTTCGGTGGTGCTGAGGAAGAAGATGACGGAATTCCGGCATTCTTCCACCGCAGCTGATCTCAGTCATAAACGATTATACGAAGCAGACTTGAACGGTCTGCTTTTTTTGTGCCGAACATAAGCGGATTCATTCTGAACGGGAAGAGCTCTTTCGAATTCTCTTTTTCAAGAATGGGTAATTATTTCTTATTGATCTGTTTCTGACTGAGATGATTTGCATAGAAATATATGCAAGTGTTCTCTCTGCTGTGCTCATTCCGGTTTTCTCAAGCAGTATTGTATGAGTTTTCTGCTGCCGTACCGGTTATGAAGTTTTTTCATTACCGAAATCTTATCGTTGACAGTTTGATTTTCTGATGTAGACTAAAAAACATAAAGGCTGAGAAAAGAAGAGTAATCCGACAGTAAGCCGCACAAGAGAGTTCCGGAAGCTGAAAAGGAACCGGTGGAAATCGGATGAACATGGTCTTGGAGCTGCAGGTGCGAAATGTAGTACCTGACGGAATTCCCCGTTAACGGAAGCGAGTATGATAGTACTCCGTGAGGCAGTGTCAGTGATGGCATTGTGAAGCAAGGTGGTAACACGAGATTATTATCCCGTCCATGCATGTTTTGACGGGATTTTCTTTTTATGGAAAGGGGGGAAGAGCCATGATTGAACTGAAGGATCTGAAAAAGGTTTTCGGTTCCAAAGAGGAACAGATTCATGCGGTCAACGGCGTCACACTGACGATCCATGACGGTGAGATCTTCGGAATCATCGGATATTCCGGTGCTGGCAAAAGTACACTGGTACGGATGATCAATCAGCTCGAACGACAGAGTGCCGGCGATGTGATCATCGACGGCCGCGTAATGCAGGACTTGAACAAGAAAGAGCTCAACAGCGAACGACAGTCGATCGGTATGATATTCCAGCATTTTAATCTGCTGTGGTCACGGACTGTACGTCAGAACATTGAGCTTCCGCTTGAATTTGCAGGAGTACCAAAAGAAGAACGCAGTCGGCGAAGCACACAGCTGATCCATATGGTCGGACTGGACGGAAGGGAGAATGCCTATCCGAGTGAACTCTCCGGCGGACAGAAACAGCGTGTCGGTATTGCAAGGGCGCTGGCCAACAACCCAAAGATCCTGCTCAGCGATGAAGCGACTTCCGCACTGGATCCGGATACAACAGAACAGATCCTCGATCTGCTCAAAAAAATCAATCAGGATCTTGGCATTACGATCGTCATGATCACGCATCAGATGGAAGTGGTGCAGCGGATCTGTTCACGGATGGCTGTGATGAGCGACGGTGTCATCGTGGAAGAGGGAACGGTCAAACAGCTGTTTGAACATCCCCGTCACGAAGTGACCAAGCGTTTTGTGCAGAACGTGGATGACCACGCGACGATCGAGGAGATGGCGGAACGGCTGAAGCTTCGTTATCCGGATGGACAGCTTCTGCGTCTTACCTTTACCGGAAACAACACCGATGATGCGCTCATTGCCTCAGCGATCCGCAAGGTGAGCTTCCCGGTAAGCATCGTTGAGTCTAATATTACAGACTCTGTCGATGGTGCTTATGGGATGACGTATCTGCATCTGTATCATGGCAGTGACGAAGAATACAACGTATTCGTCCAGTCGCTGGTAGATGACAATGTCATCGTGGAGGTGCTGTAGAAATGGGAACGACTCTGAATTTTGAACAGTTACTGACAGCGATCTGGGAAACCGTATTCATGACCTTCTGCTCTTTGTTCTTCGCAAGCATCTTCGGTCTTCTGATCGGTATTCTGCTCTACTGCACCCAGAGCAAAGGTCTCTTCGAGAACCGGATCATCAACCGTATCGTGGATATGATTGTCAACGTACTTCGGGCAATCCCGTTTCTGATCCTGCTGATCCTGCTGATTCCGTTAACAAGAGCACTGGTAGGAACCATGCTTGGTGCCAAGGCGGCGCTTCCGCCGCTGATCGTTTCGGCAACACCGTTCTATGCACGAATGTGCGTAATCGCATTTCAGGAAGTAGATAAGGGAACGATCGAAGCATCCAAGGCCATGGGGGCTTCCAACTCCCAGATTATCTTTAAGGTATTACTGCCGGAAGCACTTCCGGCAATCATCTCCGGCATTGCCGTGACTGGTATCTCACTGGTCGGCTACACCGCCATGGCGGGCGCAATTGGTGCCGGAGGGCTCGGCAATCTTGCATATATGTATGGTTTTGCAAGACGAAACGAAGCCGTTCTGTATACATCAACCGTCATCATCGTCCTGATCGTATTTGCGATTCAGTGGGCAGGTGACGCACTCGTTAAAAAAGTAGATAAACGATAAAGGAAAAGGGGAAAAAACATGAAAAAGAACAACGTATTCAAGGCATTTGCCGCTTCACTTCTCGCACTGAGTCTTGCGGCCTGCGGCGCAGCAACTTCAGAAGGAACACCTGCCACTTCCGGCAGCACGGAACCGGAAAAGCTTTCGGTCATCGCAACCGCAAACCCGCATGAAATCATTCTCAATGAGGTAAAACCGATTCTGCTGGAGAAGTACAACATTGAACTTGAAATCATTCCGACAGAGGATTACTACACACCGAACCGTGCCGTATCCGATGGTGATGCGGATGCCAACTACTTCCAGCATGTACCGTTCTTTGATAATGAAAAGTCGGAAAACGGCTATAAGATTGCGAATGTCGGCGGTATTCATATTGAACCGTTTGGCTTCTACTCCAAGAAGTACAGCAGTCTGGATGAACTGCCGGATGGTGCACAGATCATTATCTCCAACTCGGTCGCAGACCATGGCCGTATTCTCACGATTCTTGCCAAGGCTGGTCTTCTGACGCTCAAGGATGATGTCGATTCTCTGACCGCTACCATCGAAGACATCACCGACAATCCGCACAACTTTACATTCTTTGAAGTCAAACCGGAACTTCTGACCAACTCTCTGGATGATGCGACTGCAGATCTGGTAGCGATCAACGGTAACTATGCAATCGGTGCTGGCCTCAAGCCGAGCCAGGATGCACTGCTTCTGGAACAGGCGGATCAGGACAACCCTTATGTAAACATCGTTGCCTGCCAGGAAGGCCACGAGAACGACGCAAAGATCAAGGCGCTTGTCGAAGTTCTGCAGTCGGATGAAATCCGCAAGTTCATCGAAACCAACTGGAGCGACGGATCTGTTATTCCGGAAACGAAATAAATCCATGCATGAAACAACCGACTTCGGTCGGTTTTTCTTTTTGTCAGGACACAAAACAGGTATACTAAATATGTTTTAGTGGAGGTTATCGGATGGAGAAAGAGATGCGCAGGGTAGGACAGAAAATGAGCCTGTATATGGGTGTGACACTCAGCTTCATTCTTTCCCTGGTAGGTACACTGAGTTCGGGTCATTTTACTGTTCCCGGATGGCTGATCAGCTTTGTCTGCAGCACGATCATCGCGCTGATTATTGGCTTTGTGGTACCGATGGGAAAGATCAGCAGGGATCTTACGGAAAAACTGAATCTGGATCCGGAGTCTGTACCGGCCAAGCTGCTGAAGGCGCTTGTTTCAGATCTTATCTATACACCGCTGATCACACTGGCCATGGTCTATATGGCTTACCGGCAGGCTTCTGCACACGGTGCACCTGTAAACTTCTGGGGAATGTTCCTGCCGTCGCTTCTGCTGTCTCTCGTTGTGGCATATTTCTGTATCTACTTTATTGAACCGATTTTCCTGAAAAAGGTCATGCGGGACATGAACAGAAAGTAAGAAAGGGCGAATCACATGGAAAAGGAAAAATCATGCGGAGCGGTTATTTTCCGCAAACAAAAAGAACTTGAAGTACTGATCGTACGGCAGAATGAGGGACACTGGTGTTTCCCGAAAGGCCATGTTGAAAAAGGTGAAACCGAACAGGAAACCGCTGCCCGTGAAGTACTGGAAGAAACAGGTGCTGAGATCCGTTTTATCGGCGGGTTCCGGGATGAAACCCACTACAGCCCGAGAGAAGGTGTGGAAAAAGATGTTGTCTGGTTCCTTGCTTCTCCGGTAAACAATACGCTTAAGCGGCAGAAAGAAGAGATTGCCGAGATTCTGTGGGCCAATATTGTAGAAGCTTCTGCACTGCTGACGTATGAGAATGATCAGCAGCTCTTTCGCAGAGCCGTAAAATTCATGAAGGAAATGGATGACGGAGATTTCTGATGATTCATCTTTCTGCATCTGAACCAAAACACTTGCTTTGCGGGGATTCTGTTCCTGCGAAGCTTTTCGTTTTTACACAGAACGAACCGGAAGTCACGATTGATGTCAAAGACGGGGAAACAAAAATCGGAACAGCTGCATTTTATCCGGATGAATATGGCCAGGTAATGATGGATCTGCTGTTTGAACCGGGCACAGCGGATGAAGCGATGCGCCGGGGCGTGGATTCTCTGGTCTATTTTGCGGAGTGCAACTGGCAGCCGTCAGAGATTATCTCCTTCGCACGGAATGAAACCATGAAGCGGATTTTTATCGCTACGCTTTTCTATCCAAAAGGAACGATATACAGACGGGTTGTGGAACCCTGGCGCTACATGATTAAGGACCGTTGTTTTGACAAAGAGGGATACATCATCGATCAGGGTGCGATTCATGAGATCCGCTTTGGCGCCCGGTCAACGCAGGAAGCCGGATGCGGATGGATCGCGGCCTATAATTTTTTCAAATTAAACGGACAGGAAAAAACCATGCAGGATATCGTCAGAGGACTGACACGGTTTGGTTTCGGAGAACTGCGCGGAGAGAACTTCCTGAATCTGTTTCTGTTTCTGAAACGGGGGAGCCTTCCGGTCCGGATCACCTTTGGAAAAAAGGCCGCAATGGAACACATGCGTAATTCCAGCAGTGGTATTCTGCTGTATTCCACACGGCTGTTTTCGGCACATTATGTCTGCTACAAAAAGATGGATGACGGGCGCTGCCGCTTCTACAATGCGGTATACGGGAAAGTCAATGATCTCTGTGATCCGGATTCTTTCATCGAACAGAATGTGAATGGGTTTACGGTAATTCTGATTTACATTTCTTAATATTATTAATTATTGTAAAATAACTGTTATGCAACTGAGAAAGAAACTCCTGCCGGCATTCCTTGCGGGGATCCTGTTTGCCGGAGGTATTGATATTAATGCGCTCGAACCGACCGATGTGATCGCGGATGGTCTTTTTCATTTGGTCGATTTTGAGACGAATGAGATTCTGGAAGGATCCTACGGCACATTCCGTGAGGCCAAGACGGTATACAACAATATCAAGGAAGACTATGTAAACCTTGGCATCGTCAAAGATGCGGTTACCTATGAGGCGGAGTATGCTCTGGCGCTGTTCAAGGTGAATGATGCCTGTGATTTTGAAATCACCTATACCAATACGTCAGACGGTACCGAAGGTGCGATTAACGGATGTTATGGCGTTGATGCGGCATATCTTTATACTGATGATGAAGGTAAGTATGCGACGTTCTCTCTGAGCGGTGTTACAGCCCAGACGGATCTTGAAAATGTCACGGTTATCCCTCTGCAGAACGTGTATGTCAATCTTTCCTTGTTCACGGTACAGAACGGCATTCTTTACCACATGATCAAGGGTGAAATGGATGATGATTACTTCGGGTATATCGTAAGTCATGGAACGGCACCGGAATATCTGGAAGAGGGCAAAGCGTACTACAGCTACGACGACCATTATTTCTATGGGGATGACAAGCTGTATGAGATGCTCGATGACTACCGCAACGGCATCCGTGATGCGAGTGTGAATGCCGACGACCCCTGGTATGACTGGTATCAGTTTGTATCCCATCGTACGATCACCAAAGCAGACAGGGAAGAAGTGACAGCTTTTTTCAATGAGCAGATGGGACTCAAGGGTCCGATCAGCCGCTACCTGGATAATGACAAAGACGGTGTACATGATGTACTGAATGAATCGCAGCTCTACGGAATGGAAGATACGTTCTATCAGTGTCAGTATGAATTCGGTACAAATGCGCTGATGATGATGGCAATCTCTGAGATGGAATCGTCTGCCGGCCGCAGTTCACTCAGTTTTACCCGTAACAATCTGTTTGCCCACGCTGCCTATGACAGTGAGGAAGAAGCGGAACTTGGCCGCTATGGCGATATTCGCACTTCTATCTATTCCCATGCCAAGTACTATCTGAGCGGCAGTTATCTCAGCCCGATGAAGGAGCAGTACAACGGCGGCTTCTTTGGAAATCTCTCTGCAGGCATGAATGTCCGTTACAGTTCTGACCCGTACTGGGGTGAGAAAGCTGCGGCTGCGTATCGCGCCATTGATGAAGCGGTTGGTTCAAAGGACGGAAAGAACTATCAGATTGGTATCCGTACGGTTGAAAACGAAACGATCGTATACAAGGATCCGAGTACGGAAACGCCGCTCTATACCACCGGAGAGATGCCGGATATGGCGTTTGTCATTCTGGATGAGATTACCAATGATGACGGAGAGTGGTACAAGATCCAGAGTGATGCGACGCTGGATGAAAATCATGCAGTCGACCTTTCCTATTACTACAGCTGGAGTGAAGATACCGCTTATATCAAAAAGGATTCCGTACAGCTTATTATCGGAGCCCGTACCGAAACGCCGGAGTATATTCATGTGACCTTCCATGGTGACAGCGGAACCTATATCGGCAATGAAACCGATGTTTCTTATGATCTTCCTTCCGGATCAGATGCCATTTCATCCGCACCGGTTAAAGTGAATGCGGAATTTAATGGCTATGACATGGATACCGCTGCACTGGATGCGGATATTGAGCTTACCGCACAGTACCGGAATGTTCAGTCTGTCGAAATCAGCAGTATGCCGCAGACTGAATATGAGCTCAATGACCGGATCAATCTGAAAGGCGGAGCGATCCGGGTCATCTATGAAGATGGTTCGGAATCGGAATACCCGTTTACCACAAGCATGGTCAGCGGCTATGACATGACAAGCGACGGGGAACAGACCGTTAATGTAAACTATGCCGGCAATACTGCATCCTATACGATCAATGTCAGCGCCGAAAAGGATGAAAAGCGGGCTGCCCTCAAAAAAGAGATTCTTTCACTCATAGATTCCTACGGTACAAGAGAAGATCTTGAGAACT
>JAEEPV010000138.1 GCA_016284975.1 Solobacterium sp. | reverse complement strand
ATCTGTCTGTATGCCTACAGCAGAAAGGTCAGGAACCACTGGAGCTCCTGACCCATTAATCATATGCTTGTATAAGGTTAACTACCTACTATGATCAGGACCAGTTTGTTCCTGATTTCATAATAGAAAAATAGCTCCAAAACCATGCGGGTGTACGGTAATCTGAGTGAATGTGATATATACCACGATATAATACGTTTGCCGGAGGTATTGACTATGACAACGTATCCGGTCCTCTTCCTACTCATGGCAGAAGTTGGTTCTGACCCGCTCATCTGCACCGGTATGGCTCCGGCCAATGTAGCAGTCGGCGGCGCATGTCTTGCCTATGCATTGCTCGCAAAGGATCCGGAAAACAAACAGATCGGTTCCAGTGCCGGCATTACCGAACCTGGTGTATACGGTGTTCTCTTCCCGAACCGCTATCCGCTGATCGGCGCAATGATCGGCGGCGGAATCGGAGGCTTCATCGCAGGTCTCTTCGGTCTGACACAGTACGTTGTTGCCAATCCCGGTTTCCTGAGCTTTGCGGCATACATGAATCCGGATGGAACCTGAGGAAACTTCTGGGGCATGATGGGTGTTATGGTACTGACTGTCGTACTCGGCTTTGTCTGCACCTACGTACTCGGCAAGCGCCAGATGAAAAAGAAAAACGCTTAATCCAAAGTCTGATATCCCCCGCCTGCAGAACACTGCAGGTGGGGTTTTTCTTTGGCAAAGAGCCCGGTTTGTCTCTTCGTTTCGGAAGCCTGACACAGGAATCGTTCCCCAAATGATGCCCCTTCCGCTTAAGAAAATGTATTGAGGAAAGAGTCCTGGCAGACACTTCCGGAAATCTGACGCAAAAAACCGGTTTTCCTTTCGAAGGGACTTCTCTGCACGCATGAGCCTGCTACAATGGGGTTATAAGGATTTACAAATCATAATTGGAAGGAGTCAAAGCGTATGATTCTCAACGAAGAACTGTTGTCCGTGGAACGGGGCGAACAGGGAGAAGCGATGCGCAGGGTGCTGAAGACGCTGATCATGTACGGAGAAGCGTTCGGTGCTGAGCGCATGCTGAAGATCACCGGACCAATGGGTCATGCCGTGATCGGGACCGGATCCATGACGTGGACACCGGTGTTTGATCTCATGGACCGTCTCACCGACGGCGGCGCCATTCCGCGCCAGGCATTTACCACCGATCCAAGAGGCATTGAAGATCATGTACCGGTCAGCCTTGCGGACAAGGCAGTGTTCAAACTCATTTTCTCCAATCAGAAGCGAATGGAGAAACAGTGGGAGCGCATGGGCATCAAAGACAGGAATGCCTATACGTGTACCGCCTACATGGAGGAAGTCGGCAATATTCCGAAATACGGAGATATTCTCGGATGGGCAGAATCTTCAGCCGTTTCCTACGTCAACTCCGTAATCGGCGCCCGCTGCAACCGCAACTCAGGCATCCTTGAACTGATGTCGAACATCCTTGGCTATGTACCGGAGTTCGGACTGCTTACGGATGAGGGAAGAAAATCCGACTGGATCATCGATGTTCAGTGCAGTGAACTGCCGGAACCGCAGCTGCTTGGCTCGGCGATCGGATTCAAATGTGTCGAAGATGTGCCTTATATCAAAGGCCTCGACAAGATGCTCGGCACAGAACTCACCCAGACCGTAAAGGATTACCTCAAGGACATGGGCGCAGCTGCTGCCTCCAACGGTTCCGTCGGTCTCTATCATGTCGATCATCTGACCCCGGAAGCCGTAAAGCTCGGTGAATCGCTGATCAAAGAAAACGCAAAGGTGTTTGTGATCGATGACGCAGAGATCGCCCGGGTAAAAGCCAGCTATCCCATGCCTTGGGAAAGCGATGGTGAACCGCAGCTCGCCTTTGCCGGCTGCCCGCATTTTTCCAAACAGCAGCTCTGTATCTGGACAGACCGTCTGATGGAAGGTCTTACGAAAAACGGGCGGGATAAAGTCGTTCTGCCGATGATTTTCTGCGCTGCGCCGGATGTAATTGAAGCATTTAACAAAGAATTTCCGGAAAAGGCAGAATGTCTGAAATCGATCGGTGTAACGGTAAGCGGACTCTGCCCGCTGTCCTTTACCTCGAATCCGCTGACCGACAAGATCCGCATCATTACCGCTTCCAACAAGCTCCGTTATTACAGCAAAGCCCGCTTCTACAGCGAGAAGGAGCTGATTGACATTGTGACAGGAGGGAACGCCTCATGACGAAAACATTTAAGGGACGTCCGGTTGTACCGGGAGATGTAACAGCGGAAGCGCTGGTTACCCACAGCGGATTCAATACACTGGCCAATCTGAAAACCGCAGGTTCGTTCCTGAATCCACAGGGCGTGCTCAAGGATATCAACAATCCTGAGATCTGCGGCAAGCGAATCCCCGGCAAGGCACTCTGTCTGCCCGAGACGATTGGTTCCACTACCGGCGGTATGGTACTCTACTGCGCCTCGTGCATGAATGTCGGACCGGCATGCATGCTGTTTCCGAAGAAAGCCGATACCCTTGCGGTCGCCGGTGCAGTGCTTACCGCCAACTGGTCGGATCATCCGATCATACTGGTCGATGATCTTGGTGATGAGTTTATGGAGTATGTAAAAGAAGGCATGAAGATTACCGTAACCAATGATGGAACGGTTACTGTGGAGGATAGCGAATGAAAAAGGAATATGAAGCGTTATTTACACCGTGGAAGATTGGAAACCTCGAAATCAAAAATCGTATCGTTCTGACTTCGATGGGCGGAACCGATCTCTTCGGCTGGATGGAAAAGAACCACTTTGACAAGGCTGGTGCAGAGTTTATCTATAATGTTGCAAAAAACAATGCCGGACTCGTACTGCCGGGCTGTCAGCCGGTCTATAACCCGATGGGCGGTGAATGGCTGTACAAAAACAGGAAGATGTACGAAGACCTCGCAAAGTGGATGCCGGAATTCCACAAGACTGGTGCGAAGCTCTTCATTCAGCTGACCGCCGGTTTCGGCAGAAGCTTTACGATCTCGGAACTGATGGAAACACTCTATTCCAATAAGATTCTGCGGACTGTATCCAAACCGTTTATGGATCTCGACAAGATCACCGCCAGTGCTTCTCCAAGTCCGAACCGCTGGAGTGACAAGGTGCCTTCCAGAGCCATTACCAGAGAAGAGATCCATGAATTTGTTGAAGCGTTCGCAAAGACCGCGAAACTGCTAAAGGAAGCTGGTGTAGACGGTGTTGAAATCCATGCCGTACACGAGGGATATCTGCTTGATCAGTTCACTCTGAAATATGTGAATCACCGTACCGATGAATACGGCGGAAGCTTTGAGAACCGCTACCGCTTTGCGGTTGAAATCGTACAGGCAATCAAGGAAGCCTGCGGAAAGGATTTCCCGGTCAGTCTCCGTTACAGTGTGCTCTCCAAAACCAAGGGGTTCCGCAGAGGCGCTCTTCCGGAAGAAGAATACGAAGAAGCAGGCCGTGACATGGAAGAAAGCGAACGGGCTGTCAAATATCTGCAGGATGCTGGCTACGACATGCTCAACTGCGACAACGGCACCTATGACGCCTGGTACTGGGCGCATCCGCCGATCT
>JAEEPV010000016.1 GCA_016284975.1 Solobacterium sp. | reverse complement strand
GTAAAATTCCTGAAAGCCGGAATGATTGTCTTCATTCCGGTACATTGCATCAAGGTACAGATCGTAGTTTTCAGCGACATCTTCGTAATCATGCAGATCCATATTGCCTGTCCTCCGCTGCATTGAATGAATCGTCAAATTCCGCAGGTTTGTCGAACTCTTCTTGAAACCTTTATAAAGTATATAAAATCAATGTTTTGCCGATGTGCTGAAGTTTAGCTGCATTTTAAACACAAAACAGAGACAGTTTTACCTGTTCCTACTAGAATCAACTTTGCGTTATTTTCCCATTAATACAACATTGCAATATTTTCAGACCATCTGAGGCAAAATGCAAAGAAGAGGCCGAAGCCTCTGCTGAAACATATCGTTTTTGCCCTGATGTCATCAGGAAGCAGGTGTTATCGTAATGACTGCCACAGAGAATGCGGCAGCGCTGCTCACCGGATTCTTTGCTACCAGACGCAGCACTACATGTGCAATTGTTCCATCTTCAAACCGGTCATCGAAATAGACGAAGTTTTCAGTGTCTACACATTCTTTCAAAGCGGCTTCAAATGAAGTGTTTTTCGGCACTTGTGTAATAAACTGATGCATCCGTTCCGAATCAATCTTCAGATGATAGAACATACGCATATATTCACGGTAGGCGCGATTGCAGCGGACAAACTTCAGCCGGTCATCCTTGATTTCCATCAGTGCAATCGGCATCGAATCGAACAGATGCTGGAATACCCGTTCTTCGTTCTCACCGGTAATGGAAAGATCGTACAGATTCACTTTTCCAAGTTTCGAGAAATAGTCCGACTCTTCTCTTCCCCGTTTTCAAAACGGATTTGGATGCCCAGGCGATTGCGTTCCACAATCTCCTCCAGCGGAATCGGCTTTCCGAAATAATAGCCCTGCAGTTTTGCACAGCCTGCTTCTGTCAGGAACTCCGCCTGCTCTTCGGTTTCAACACCTTCCGTCAACGTATCAATTCCGAGATTGATTGCCATCTTGATCAGTTCGGTGAGAATGATTTTGCTTTCATTGCCTTCCTCAAACCGCTGCATGAAACGCATATCAAATTTGAGCAGATCAAAGTGAATGCTCTGGAGTACATCAAGCGAAGAATATCCGCTGCCGAAGTCATCCATCCAGACTTTGAATCCAAGAGACTGGAACCGTTCAATCTGCTGCTTCATAAAGTCAAAGTCTTCTCCGATGATGCTTTCAGTCACTTCAATTGTCAACATATCCCGCCCGATGCCTGCTTCATCGACACGTCTGCAGATTTCTTCTACGATATCACAGGTATCGAAATCCACACGGGACAGATTGACCGACTGGGGAACTGCTTCCAGTCCGTTCTGATTCATCGTCTTCATCTTTTCCAGCACTTGATCCAGCACATAAAGATCCAGCTTGTAGATGAGCTTTGCGCTTTCCAGAATGGGTATGAATTCATCCGGAGAAAGGAAGCCCTTTTCCGGATCAATCCACCGTGAAAGCGCCTCTTCATCACAGACCCTTCCGTTTACTGCACGTACGATCGGCTGGTAATACACTTTAATCCAGTGTTCCTTCAGCGCACGGTCCAGATTGTTGATGATATAACGGTAATTCTCAGACTGTTCCAGCATGGTCTGATCAAAATAGGTATAACAGGATTCATACGAACCCCGGCGCTTGTCATTGGCATATTTTGCCCGGTCGCATGCATTCTTGACATCCACTTCATCCATCGGGTCCGGATAGATTCCGACCCGAACCGGAAGACTCCGGCAGTCGTTCGCATTCCGGAACTGTTCAAAGATTGTATTCAGGCGCTCGTTCAGACCATTCTCTTCACAGATTGCGACATACTGATCCAGCCCGAATCTTGCACAGCAGGTTTCCCCGAACTGATCCGCTATGATCTTTCCGGCCTCTATGATCAGATGATCCCCTTCGGAGTAGCCGAACTGCCGGTTGTAATATTTCATTCCGATCAGATTGAAATGCAGAAATACCGGTTCTTTTCCTGCTTCCTTCAGACGCTTTCGTTCTTTCTCCGCGAGTTTCTGGAAGTAGAAGATATTCGGAAGTCCGGTCAGATCATCCGTGTGAATTTTGCGATTCAGATCACTGATATAGTTCTGCAGGTGGTCACGCATGCGTGAGAATGCACTGGTCAGCTTACCGACCTCGTCCTTTCCCTCATAATTCAGCTCCACATCATAATTCCCGGCAGAAAGCTTTTCCGAAGCGGAAGTCAGACGCACCAGCGGATCTGTAATAAATCTGATTGTAAGTGTGGAGAGGATAAAGAAGATGGCGATGATGACTCCGGTAATCAGAAGAATGATTCTGGTGAGCCGTGTCCAGGAAGCGTTGATTTCCCGTTTCGGAGCAGTAACGAACAGCTTCATCCCGTTGGACAGCTCCGAAAACGCCATTTCTCTTACTTCATGATCAATCTGGTACTCAATCAGCTCACTGCCGTTGGTGTCTTTTTCAAACACATCCGACGGCGCATCAAGTCCTGC
>JAEEPV010000015.1 GCA_016284975.1 Solobacterium sp. | reverse complement strand
TAAAAATCATATACCGGTTCGTGTTTCTGTGCCGCTTCAATATCACTTTTTGTCATACCGGTAAAGGTAATGATGTTCAGTGCTCTGACCAGCCGCTGACGGTTATTCGGATGTATTTTTTCAACGCTTGCCGGATCCAGCTCCTGAAGTCTTTCGTATAGCGACTCATTACTGATACCGTCATAGGTTTCTTCCGCTTCCGGTTTTTCTTCTTTTATAAAACTATAATCATATAAACATGCTTTCAGGTAAAGCCCGGTACCTCCGGCAATAATCGGCATGTCAATGGTTTCAATCAGGTCCCTTGCCATGGTCTGAAAATCGGACACACTGTATGGTTGTTTGATATCCAGAATATCGATCAGATGATGCGGGATTCCCTGCATTTCTTCCTCACGTATCTTTCCGGATCCGATATTCATTCCGCGATAGACCTGAATACTGTCACCACTGATGATTTCCCCGTCCAGCATCTTTGCGGCCTGTACGGCAAAATCACTTTTTCCTGATGCCGTAGGTCCGGCAATGACAAGTACTTTCTTCATCGCAGAAACTCCCTGGCCAGTTCTTTCTCCGAAAGGATCACAAAGGTCGGTCTTCCATGGGGACAGTGATACGGATTGTCACACGCATCCAGCTGTCTGACCACTTCTCTCATTTCATCCATAGTCAGTGCCCGGTTGAATCGGATGCTGTGATGGCAGGCCATGGTCGCAATTTTTTTCTTTTCCATCTTTGCATACGAAGATTTCCGTTCGTTTCGGAAGTTATCCAGCACATCCTGCAGGAATGGTTCTTCCTCAATATCTTTCATCCAGGAAGGAACACTTCGCACCAGCAGCGTATCATGGCCAAACGCCTCAAATGTGATATGCAGATCTTTCACTGCCTCATTCAGCTCATCCACCCGCCGCACCAGATCATCTCCGGCTGCCAGTGTGATCGGAACCAGGCAGTCCATCATGACCGGATTCACATTCAGCTGTGCACGGAACTGCTCGTAGTGAACCCGCTCCTGTGCCGCATGCTGATCAATGACTGCCAGCCCTTCTTCACAGGCACAGAGAATAAACTTTTCGTGAAGCTGCCCGATGACCGTCATCTGTGGGATGCGCTCTTTTCTTTCTGCCGGTGTTTCTTCCACTATGACCTGCGGTACTTCCCGAGGTTCTTCCTGACGCTGTGTCTTTTTTGCAGGCATGGAATCCAAAATAAACGCTCTCACCGGTTCTTCTTTTTCAGACTTTTTTTCTCCCGCAAACGCAGGCACATATCCAAGGTTGGTATCCAGCGGAATCTGCTCATACAACCGTTCTTTCGGTGCCGTATGTATATTCGGGGCAAGCATCGTATTCTTCAGTGCATCATGTACATTGTCCCGCAGCAGATATTCCAGCTGATTCTCTTTCGAGATGCGCACTTCCCATTTGGATGGATGTACGTTCACATCCAGAAGATGGGGATCCATTCTGATATTCAGCACACAAAGCGGTTTTCTTCCTTTTACGATAAAGTCTTCATAACCATCCATTACCGCCTGATACAGCCGATAGGTTTTTACCATGCGGCCATTCAGAAAGATATGCATGAAGTTGCGGGAGGCTCTTGTAATAAAAGGCTTAACTAAATAACCGTCTACCTGATAGTCATAGTCTGAAAAGGAAACCGGGATCGCCTGTTCTGCGGGTTCTCTTCCCCAGCACTGATAAATCACTTCCTGCAGATTCCCGTTTCCGCTCGTGCGGAACGCTTCCTTACCGGAAGAGACAAACAGAAAAGCAATCTCCGGATGACTCATTGCGAACTTCATGATCACATCCTGAATCAGAGAGTTTTCATATGCACTGCTGCGCAGATGCTTGAGACGGGCTGGTGTACGGTAAAACAGATTTTCTACTGTAATCTCTGTTCCCTGATTGCAGGGCCAGGAAGACACGGATATCGTTTTGCCGTATTCGATGACTACTTTCGTATTATCGTTACCATCACTTGTGATCAGCGTTAGTTTTGAGACAGAGGCAATCGAGGGAAGTGCTTCTCCCCGAAAGCCCAACGTGCCGATATCCCACAGATCATCGGAAGAACGAATCTTGGAAGTCGCATGACGAAGAAATGCGTTAACCGCATCGGTGCTGTCCATTCCGCATCCGTTGTCACTGACGGTAAGACGGGAAATTCCTCCATCTTCGACCGATACCGTGATTCGATCTGCTCCGGCATCGATGGCATTTTCCACCAGTTCCTTTACCACACCCATCGGGCGTTCTACGACTTCACCAGCCGCGATCATATTCGCGGTCTGCGCATCAAGCTGCTGTATTCTTCCCATATACAGAAAGTATACAACAAGGAGAAAAGAGAATTCCCTCCTCCGGTCATACGAAAAAGAGAATCCGATATTCGGACTCTCTCTGTATATAAATCGTTTCAGAATCAGATCAGCTGATGATCGTTCCCGGTTCCAGACCATTTACTTCAGCGACAACCAGTTCCGTTCCGTTCTGTCCTGCCAGCAGCATTCCCTGGCTTTCCACACCGCGGATCTTGGTCGGTTTCAGGTTGGCGACAAGAATAATGTTCTTACCGATCATCTGGCCCGGCGTATAGCTTGCGGCAATTCCGGAAACAATCTGGCGCACTTCTCCGTCACCGAGATCTACCTGCATGACCAGCAGCTTCTCTGCATCCGGATGTCTTTCGCAGCGAAGAACTTTGCCGGAGCGAAGTTCGATCTTCTGGAAATCGCCGATTGCGATCTCTCCCTTCTTCTCCTCTTTCTTCTTCTGCTCGATCATGCGGGCACGCTGTGCCTTTTCAATCTCTTCAATCTTTGCCTGAACTTCTTTCTCATCCAGACGCTTGAAGAGGATCTCCGGTGCGTTTGTTACTCTGTGATCTCTGGTCTCGAGCTTTCCGAATTCGGACAGTGAGTCATAGTCACGCTGTTCGGTCTGAAGCTGATTCAGGATCTTCTCTGCTGTATCCGGAAGGAACGGTGTCAGAAGCACTGCTCCGATACGAATGCTTTCCAGCAGGTTGTACAGGACGGTCGCAAGGCGGGAAATCTTGTCCGGATCTTTCGCAAGTGCCCAGGGCATTGTCTCATCAATGTATTTGTTGCAGCGGTCAAAGAGATCAAGAATATCCTGAATTGCGTCCGCGATTCTCAGCTCATCCATCTTCTCGCCAACAAGACGAACAGTCTCCATTGCCTTCGCCTGAAGATCATCATCCACCTCTTCGTGGATATCCGGGTTGGCAATCGTTCCGTTGAAATACTTGTTCTGCATGGAAATCGTACGGTTGACCAGATTGCCGAGGTTGTTTGCCAGATCACTGTTGATGCGTTCGATCATGAGGTCATAGGTAATATGACCATCCTGCGCAAACGGCATCTCATGCAGCATCAGGAAACGGACAGCATCTACACCGAACATTCCGACCAGATCATCTGAGTAAATGACATTGCCCTTGGATTTCGACATCTTGTCACTTCCGGTAAGCAGCCACGGATGACCGAATACCTGCTTGGGCAGCGGCTGATCCAGTGCCATTAACATGATCGGCCAGTAGATGGTATGGAAACGGACGATATCTTTGCCAATCAGATGCAGATCTGCTGGCCAGTATTTCGAATACAGTTCTCCATGATTACCATCGGCATCATATCCAAGACCGGTGATATAGTTACTCAGCGCATCGATCCAGACATAAATGACATGCTTTTCATCAAACGGTACCGGGATGCCCCACTTGAAGCTGGTACGGCTGACGGACAGATCCTGAAGACCCGGCTTCAGGAAGTTGTTCAGCATCTCGTTCTTACGGCTTTCCGGCTGAATGAACTCCGGATGATCTTCAATATACTGAATCAGCTGCGGCGCGTATTTCGACATTCTGAAGAAATAAGTCTCTTCCTGCATCGGACGGACATCGCCTCCGCATACCGGGCATTTGCCGTCTTCGGTCAGCTGGCTCTTGGTATAGAACGCTTCACACTCCTGGCAGTAATTTCCTTCATAGCTTCCTTTGTAAATATCACCCTTGTCATACAGCTTACGGAAAATCTTCTGAACCTGCTTCTCATGATCTTCATCGGTTGTGCGGATGAACTTATCGTAGGAAACATTCATGATGTCAAACTGTTCCCGGATAACTTTCGACACATTGTCGACGAACTGCTTCGGTGTTACACCGGCAGCGTTTGCCCGCTCTTCCACTTTCTGACCATGTTCATCCGTACCTGTCTGGAAACGGACTTCATAGCCGCACAGACGCTTGTGACGGGCAATCGCATCTGCAAGTACGATCTCATAGACATTGCCGATATGCGGTTTGCCTGCCGCATAAGCAATCGCTGTCGTAATATAATACGGCCCTTTTTTCTCCATACTTCATATCCTCCTTCGAAAAGAAAACGTCCTGCGAAAGGACGATGTTCACGCGGTACCACCTTTATCTTGCCCACAGCTTTTTTCTGCAGACCCCTCATGCGCTGTAACGGGCGTACCCGTGCGGAACTATTCGCACCGCAGGCTCCAGGACCATGTTCATCGAGGTACAGCACAGACTTTCATCAACCGTCTGCTTTCTCTGCCTGCACGTTCAATTACTCTTCCCTTCAATGCCTATACGGAGATTATATCGGCATTCTCTGTCTTTGCAAACCCACAATTTTCTTGAAAATATGCGGTTTCCGGGCAGTACCTGCGGCATTTTTCCCTTGTATGTTTTGTCTGTGGATGATAAATTAAATATAGTATTCAAGCCTGCAATTTCATGTTTTACCGTTTATTCGATAATTGCATGGTTAAAATGGGACTTGGGGTACATAGAATAGGAGACACAAAAGGGAATGGCAACAGGTAAGGTCAAATGGTTCAACGCTGAGAAGGGTTATGGCTTCATCACAACAGATGATGGCAAGGACGTATTCGTTCACTACTCTTCCATTCAGGGTGAGGGCTTCAAGACACTCGATGAAGGTCAGGCCGTTGAATTTGAGATCACCCAGAGTGATCGCGGTCCTCAGGCTTCCAATGTAGTTAAGCTGTAAGAACGTGACTGAAAAAAAAGGAATGCACTAGGCATCCTTTTTTTATTCCACTTTTTCTTTTTCAAGGATCCTGCGCACTTCATAAAGGCTCAGGTTTTTTTCATTCGCGATTCGTGCCAGATCTTCATATTCAAATTTATAGCGTCTGGTACCATATCCTTCGGATTCTTTTCGGCGAACTTTTCCGATCGCAGTATCTTCTTCCTGAATTGTACGTTTGAGTACATAACGATTGCTGTGGAACTCCCGCATGCCAAGCGTTGTGGTATGACGGAAGATCGACCGGATCACTTCTTCTTTTCTGTCTTCCGTTGTCAATACCGTAAACAGCGTACCGGGTCTCCCTTTTTTCATCTGTACGGATGTCAGGAACACTTCAAACGCACCTGTTTCCAGCAGTTTGTTCTGCGCAAAAGCAATTTCTTCTGCTGTCATGTCATCGACATTGAAACGCAGCTCGCACACCTGATCCGTATTTTCTTCCGTCTCCCCATACAGCATTCGGACACAGTTGGCGATTGGAAAGTCTTTCTTTCCCATACCATAACCGGTCTTTTTCATCCGCATTACCGGCATTTCTCCAAACCGGCTGACAAAGGTTTTCAGAAGTGCTGCACCGGTTGGTGTACAGAGTTCTCCGTCAATGATTTCTCTGGTATAGACCGGAATGTCCTTCAGGATCTCTGCCGTCGCAGGAGCAGGTACCGGCAGGATACCGTGTGCACATTTCACCGTTCCCTTTCCGACATGAACCGGGGATGCGATGACCTGTTCGGGATTCAGCTGGTCCATCAGCCAGCAGACTGCCGTGATATCCGCCAGTGCGTCCATCGTTCCAACCTCATGGAAATGAATTTCTTCCACCGGTCTGCCGTGAACATGGCTTTCCGCCTCTGCGATCCGCTGATAGACCGCCAGGATCTTTTGTCTGACCGCATCGGAAACATTCAGATGATCTTTGATAATGTGCGTGATGCCATCCATATTCCGATGTGTATGCGCATGACCATTATGTTCATGCATGTGCTCATCTTCTTCCTGGCCATCGCAGGTAACCGTAACATGCGTACCGGTGATGCCGCATTTCACGGAAGGTTCGGATGTATATACAACGCCCGGAATTCCGAGTGCGTTCAGTTGTTTGATTTTTTCGGAAGGATCGTCAAATAATTCCAGAAGCGCTGCGGTAAGCATATCGCCTGCCGCTCCCATACCGCAGTCAATATAAAGAGTCTTCATAATGATGTATCTCCCTGTGTCTAAATATTACGTGAACTTGTGCCAAACCGAAAGAAAAAGGCTCTATTTTACGAGCCCCTTTTTTAATTTCCCCTATGAGAATACTTCTACATGCCAGAATCCTGCATGTTCTTCTTCCGTGCCATATAACATCAGTGTATCCAGCGATACGTTCGTGCCATCCAGATAGGAACATGCGCCCGGGCCGCTCGCACACAGCGGACCATTTGCGAAGAAGAGTGCTTCTACCAGTTCTTTTCCGCTGATGCCGTCAACCTGCAGGATGCGCTGCAGTTCCTTAGAAGAAGAGATCCATGCATTCAGGAGTTCCTCTGCTCTGGCCAGTACTGCGATGCGTGAGTTTTCCCTTGCCTCAGGCAGCGCATCGGAGGATTCCTGAAGTGTTTTGAGACGTCCTCCGAGAATCTGAACGCGAAGATCAAGATTGTCGATCATCTTGGTTCCGCCGGCAAGTTCATTCTGTGCCTGTTCAAGATCCAGCTTGGATCTGTTCAGTGAGGCAGTCAGCTCTGTCGCCTGTTCCTTCTTTTCTTCTTCGGCCCGCAGTGTCTGGATCATCGCCTCGATCTTCTGCAGTTTCTGCATGCCTGCTTTAATTCTCAGCTCAAGCGTATTGTGCTCGTCCGTCAGCCGCTGTTCTTCCATTGCCTGAAGACGTGCAGTTGTCGGTGAAGCTTCTTTATCGATCAATGCCTGTTCGGCATGGAGACTGTCAATACTGGATGCCAGTTCTTTCAGGCGTGCCGTATCTTCTTCAATTTCCTTCTTCAGTGGTCCGGTTGAATCAACCGCTTTCTGAATTTCTTCTTTGTGATCTGAGATCTCGAGGTTGAGTTTGCTGAGGGCATCTTCGTAACCCTTGATCTCATCCTCGATATTCTTGATCTTGCGTAGCCGGTCTGTGTTTTCTTTCTCCAGCCACGCCCTCTGCATGTCTGCATTCTTGACTGCGTTCTCGAGACGATGACGCTCCTTGCTGGACTGTCCGTTAACATTGCCAAGCCTGCGCATATGCTGCACTTCTTTCAGATATGCCTGACGCTTTTCTTCAAAGAAATCATCGCCAACTTTCGGGTATGCCTGCAGTACGCTGATCATGCTTTCAATTTCATCCAGCGAATCGCATTTTGCGGCAGACGGCATTTCCCGTTCCATATCCTGTCTGTTCCCAAATAAAACAAGCACCCCGAACGGCGAATTTCGTCTGATTTCGTGGGCGCTGAAAACTGCGTCTGGATCTGGAGAGGAAGAAAGCATCTCCGCTTTGCGAAGCAGGTCTTCTTCTTTGGCATGTCTGAGTATACTTCTCAGATCTCTTCGATTCCTCATTGTATAAGTGGGTGCCATGACGATATTTTACAACATTTGTACACCAATCAGATAATGAAAAATTAAAAATTTTTCTTTTCATTTCTATAATATGCTGTTTTTCTCCATTTCAGCGTAAAATTTACACAGGAGGTTTCATTTATGACCGTTATTGATACCGAAAAAGCAAAAGAAATACTTGACAGTGGTATGGAACAGGCAAATGAACTGCTTGACCATCCGGAACAGCTGCAGGCTCTTCTGATCCAGGTTACGGACAAGATGAAGACCGTTCCGGTTCTGGGAACGGTTGTGTCAGAACTTCCGGCCATGGTTTCTCTTGTCAAAAGCTATGTCACCAAGGAGTACCCGGATGTTTCACCGAAAGTCATCGCAGCTGCAGTCAGTGGTTTTATCTATCTGATCAAAAAGAAGGATCTGATCCCGGACAATATACCGGTCCTTGGCCAGCTGGATGACATTGCTGTAATTGCACTGGCACTTTCTCTGATCAAGCCGGAACTGGACGCTTATCGATCCTGGCAGGAAAACCATCCGGAAACAACCGCATAAGAACGCAAAGGCAGGATAAATCCTGCTTCAGTCTGTTGACAAAGTCAAACATTCTAAACGATGGCAATGACGAAGACGTCATGATAGAATAAACGAGCAGAGATCGACTCCGTAAACCCAAATTGGCAGCGTTCTCTGCTTTTCTTTTGCCAAAACACCATGCGTGCATGGTATACTTTAGGTGGGTTTACGGAGGATACTGCCATGATGACCAATAGACATAACAGAAAATTCGATCGGATGAT
>JAEEPV010000137.1 GCA_016284975.1 Solobacterium sp. | reverse complement strand
CTCCGCGGAAGGGATGTTCAACGGAAACGCTGGATGCGATTATATCGATCGCTCCAAAACGACTCGTTTATGTATCATGCGATCCTTCAACTCTGGCAAGAGACTGTGCCTACCTGAAAGAAAGGGGTTATGAACCGGGTGATATTCAGCCGGTCGATATGTTCCCGAATACGAATCACATCGAGACGGTAGTGTTGCTGCAAAAGACTGAAATGCGTTCTTAAGATTTTTAAAATCGCTTGCCGGAAGAACAGGGCAGGTTGTTTACCTTTCCGGAATGTCAGGAGAAGTCGGAGTATCATCAACTATGCTTAGCGAGTGGCTTTCTGTATTGGAAAACTACTTTGTTGTGCTGTATCGATGAGATTGTGAAGTGTAGGAAAAAAGAGGATAAATCAATGGCAATGCACAGTAATTGGAATCCCTGGCATGGCTGCATAAAATGCAGCGAAGGCTGTCAGAACTGCTATGTGTACTATCTTGACCGGATGAGGGGCAGGAACGGCGCAGAAATTTATCAAACGAAAACGGGATTCAGATACCCTCTGTCAAGAGATAAGAACAAAAAATACAAGATTCAAAGCGGTGAAATGATCAGCGTCTGCATGACATCGGATTTCTTTCTGGAGGAAGCAGACAGGTGGCGTGAGGAAGCGTGGGATATCATACATAAGAGAAGTGATGTCATTTTTCTGCTTTTGACCAAAAGACCGGAACGAATTAAAAAATGCCTGCCCGAAAACTGGGGGTCAGGCTGGGATAACGTCTTCTTAAACGTTACTTGTGAAAATCACATCAGAGCAGACGAGAGAATACCGTTGCTTCTTGAACTGCCGTTTAAGCACAAGGGACTGCACTGTGCTCCTCTTTTAGGGCCAATCAGTATTGGAAAATATCTTGACAGCGGACAGATTGAGCAGGTCGCCTGTGGCGGAGAGAATTATGGCGGGACAAGACCTTGCGATTTTGAATGGGTAAAAGCTCTGAGAGAGGAATGCGTATCGCGGGATATCACTTTCTGTTTTATGGAGACAGGAACGGTCTTCATAAAAGACGGCAGGAAATTCACAATCAGGAGTAAGCGGCTTCAAAACGCTCAGGCGGTTCATTCCGGTATGACTTTTCAGGGCAGACCGATCCATTTTGAATTGAAGGACGAGAACGGTCATCCAATCCCGCCGGAGAAGCTATACATTCCGCATTACGCCCGAAAATGTGATGAATGTTCATTTAAGATCCTCTGTAACGGGTGCTTCAATTGCGGCGCATGCGAAGGCTGGTCATAATGAGAATAATCGGCAAATTCCGGCTGCCGGCATATGCCTATAAACGGGAAATGTCAAAAACCTGCAGATATGTTACTGCCCGCGAATTATTATCGAACAGGCAGACTGTTTTTCAGCTCCCTCTTGATTTCTTTGCGGTTTGGAGTAAAAATACAGTTAGCTTTAGCTAACCGAAGTATTTGTCTTTTCGCTCAAGGAAAACAACTTTCCGATACAGATCTGTTTTCTTTTTTTTAGATAATGGTTAGCAAGAACTAACAGAAGTCGGGATTATCTATGCGCCTCATTTAATGAAAGGGGGATGCATTATGTATGTCAGAGACAAGTCAAAACGGCTTTTAATCATCGGGATTATCGGATGCATTCTGTATGTGATCGGTGACTTTCTGTTTGCCGCTACCGGCAAAGGACAGACGACGGAGAGCATCGGTTTCATGGTGCGTGTTGCCTATCTGGAGATGGGGACCTGGCGCATGGTGGTGAGTATCCTCTGCGGTTTTGTCGGAACCCTCCTGTACTACATGGGCTTTCACCGCATGTACGGTCTTCTGAAGATCCATGTTACGGAAGAAAACGACCGGAAGTGGGTGAAGCTGTTCCGCGTGGCCTATGTCACAGGAACAGTTGCCTGGACCTATGTTCACGCGATGTTTATGAATGTGGCACTGATCTTCAAGTTCGTTTATCAAAGTCACGGTGAAATGCAGGTGGCGGCAGATATTGCGAATCGGGTGTTCTATGCCAACGCAGCGCCGATGCTGATTGCCTACATTCTCTGCGACGTCGGCCTGACCATCGTCATGATCGTAATGGTCTGGAAGAACATCATTCCTCTCAACAGCACGCCTGCACGGATCTTCGCCACATTGTGCAATCCGATGGTTATGCCGGGAGTTATCGGAAACCTGCTGGCCATCCTTCCCTGGCCTGTCAACCAGCTCGATCACGGCACGGAATCCTTCGGCCACGCACTGGTTCTGATCCTGGGACTGATCCTGCTCCGTGAGATGCATAAGGCAGGAGAATTGAAAAACGCGGAGGTATTGGAATGAACAAAACATATGATTGGCCGCGCATTCAGCATCTTTTGAAACTGGGGATCCTGGCCTCGTTCATAGTCCTTACGGGAGACATTCTTCTGGGTTGGGGCGTGAGCGATCCTTCTGTGACAGAGATTCCCTCCCAGTTCACGCGATATCTGTCGGTGTCGGATGGCAGGATCTACGCCTCGGCACTGCTTGGGCTCGTTGGCATTCCCATTGAGTGCCTGTGCTGGTTTGCGATCTATCGGATGATGAAGCCCTGTTCCGAAAAAGATGCGCATGCTTACCGGGCAGGGATTATCGGCTGTCTGGCCTTCGGCGGCTGCGGCGTCCACGTGCCCTGCTGTATGGCAGTTTGGCTGCTGAAGCATTTCTATGCGGACAATCCCGCGACAGCGATGCAGCAGACGCTGGGTTTTATTGGCTGGTTTCTGCTGCCCGCGACCGTGATCTTTCTCGTGTTTTTTCTGCTAGCCATCATCGTTCAGATTCGGGCATTTGCCCATGGACATACGCCGCTTCCCCGCTGGTGCTGGGTGTTCTCCTTGCTGTTCGGCTTCATTTTTGCTGTTTTGATACGGCTGTTTGGAGATCACGGCCTGACCAATGCGCTGGCCACCGGCTGGATCAGTATCGGCAACCTGTGGATGATGTCCGGTCTGCTGATCGCATCAGGGAAGGCGGGTAAATGAAATGCATTGTACGCCTGAAGATATGAGCAGCTTCTGCTGCAGAAAGTGAGACAGAGAAATGGCAAGGAAAGATTCGGATCATCAGAAGAAATCCATGAGCTTGATGTTTCGCGGCAGAGCGATCTTCAAGCCACTGAACACCGGGCATATCGACGAGCGGGTTGCCTGTGTGCGGGAGTGGGTCGCGAACATCTTCTTTTACACGAAAAACGGCATCACGATCATGATTGATGCGGGCTATAACTACGCCCGGCTGCAGGAAAAGATGGGCTGGCTGGATATCGACCCGGATGCGATCCGGCACATCCTGATCACACACCAGGATACGGATCATGTCGGCGCACTGGAGACGGACAGCGAGCAGCTTTTCAAAAGCGCAACAGTTTACATCGGCGAGATCGAAAACCGCTATCTTACCGGTGAGAAGCGGAGAAAAGTATTACACGGCCTCTACAGGCTGCCGATGGTAAAGATGGAGAACAGAAAGGTTTTGCTGCGTGACGGTGAGATCTTTCATATCGGCGATATCAAGATCGAATGCCTGCTGGTTCCTGGTCATACCTGGGGTCACATGGTTTATCTCATTGACGATGAATATCTCTTCACCGGTGACACGATCTGGTTTGGGGCTGACGGCGGCTACAGCTTTATCGCCACGCTGGCCGAAGACAACAAGCTTTCGGTCCGATCGCTGGAGAAGCTGGAACAGGAGCTGCGCACACGGAATAAAAAGCTCAGGATCATCACCGGACACACCGGCTGGACAGATGATCTGGATTTTGCGTTTGCCCACAGGACGGAGCTGTGCAGGCCGTTTACAAAGAAATATACAGATCCTTCCGCACCGTACGACGGCTACATTGAGGACGATGATACGGAGGAGAGTGCAAGACATGTACTTCTCGGAAAGGTGAAGACCGAATGAAGCCTGACTATAAAAACTGGATGCCGAAGGGCATGGTGCTGTTTGGTTTTGCTGCGACAGCAGTATTTCTGATTTTGTTTATCGTGTTCGGGTTTACGGGGATCGTCTCCGGACCGCTGAGAACAGTGCTGTTTATTGTATTCCTTGCAGGAACGATCATCGGATTTGCCGCCTCTGTCTGGATGACCCTCATGTATCACGCATTTTCCTACAACGGGACCCGGCAGATGTCACTCCAGATTATCGAAGGAATCGCGGAATACATAAAACTGCCGGAGGGCGGAGTCGGTCTGGATGTGGGCTGCGGTAGCGGTGCGCTGACCATTGCCTGTGCCAAGCGCAATCCAACGGCCTCTTTCATTGGGATTGACCGCTGGGGAAAGGAATATGCCTCCTTCAATAAGCCTCTTTGTGAGAACAACGCAAAAGCTGAAGGCGTAAACAATGTCCGTTTTGAGAGAGGAGACGCGACACACCTTGATTTCCCGGACGAAAAATTTGATGCGGTAATGAGCAACTATGTCTATCACAACATTCCCGGGGACAGACAGGCATATCTGCTGGAGACCCTGCGAGTGCTGAAAAAAGGCGGTACGTTTGCAATCCATGACATCTTCTCCAAATCCAGATACGGAGACATGCAGGCATTTATCCAAAAGCTGAAAGAAATAGGTTACGAGGATGTCAGTATGATCGATACGACGGACGGTATTTTTATGACAAGGAAAGAAGCAGTGTGGATGGATCTTTCCGGTTCCGCGTTGCTCATCGGGAGGAAGTGAGGAAATGGCACTGACATTATTGCTGACGCTTGTTTTTATCCTATCGGTGTGTCTGCTTTTGTATGCCGCAGTCGCACTGATTCAGGACAGGCGCTTTTTTTCGACCGCGCCGAAGGATATTCAGGCTGTCGCGCAGGATCACCCCGAGCGGTTCCGTGGTGCCCGTTCCCTTGGCTGGAAACTGGTGATCATCAGTCTGTTTGTCATGGTCGGTGCATTCGTGTATGCCGGCTGGGACGGCGTTAAGAACGGCTTTTCTTTCTGGCAGCATTGGCTTCGGTTCGCCGTCATGCTTTATCTTTGGAAGGCTTTTGATATCGTCTGCCTGGACTGGTTGCTGCTGACGAAGTCACATTTCTTCCAGCACTATTATCCCGAGACGGAGGGTTGTGCCGGATATCATTCTTTCGGCTTTAACCGGAAAGAACAGCTGATCCGCCTCGCCGTTTTTCCGTTTGTTGCGGCATTAATGGCGCTGGTATCCATGTGGATCGGAGGACAACTGTGAGAGAAAAGGATCTTCCGATCGATCGTTCAAGACATGCGGTCTATACCAAAAAAGCGAAGCAGTGTGTTCAGAAGCTGCTGCATCGCTATTATGACGAAACGACAGCTACCGGACTCTGGGAAAAGATTCAGCTGAAATATGCAGAGTTTTTGAAGGAAGAGCCTGCTCTTGGCGGCGTGAAAATGACTGTAAGCATTTATGACCCGATCCTGATCTTCGCATGGTATGCAACCGTACCGGATAAGCCGCCGCTGGAAGATGTTCAGCAGGATGTTTATGACTGCTTTATGAGCGGCTTTGATGTACTGGGTAAGGTATTTGATCTCAACCGCCGATTAGATAACCGTCTGGCGAACAAGATTTTCAAGCGTGCAAATGATCTCAGAGAAAAAGCGATCAGGGAATTCCCTGCATCTTTCCGCATGGGATATTATGCCTACGACAGAACGAACGGCATTGTTCGCTACAGCTTTACCCAATGCCCGAATGCCGAATTTGCTAAACGGCATCATCTGGAGAACGTGCTGCCATTAATGTGCAACTGCGACCACCTTGCCATGCAGAAGCTGCATGCGATGCTGATCCGGGAGGGCACCTGCGGTACCTCAGATTGTTGCGATTACTGCATCATCGGAGACAGGAATCCGCTTGCAGGAAACTATGAAAATGTGAAGAACGAGCAGGGCTATATCGTCAGCAGGAAAAAGAAAGGAAAATCGCAATATGCAGTTCGATGAAATGGGCAAGACAGATGGAAAGGTTCTGTTCCTTCTGCCAGGCACGGCCTGCGATTATCAGACAAATTTTGCCGCGGTGCTGGACGCTCTTGCCGGGAAATACCATCTGGTCTGCGTGAATTACGACGGCTTTGACGGAAGCGGTATGATCTTTCCCGATATGATCACGGTCACGGAAAAGATCGAGCGGTATATCCGGCAGAACTACGGCGGCAGGATCGATGGAGCGATCGGCTCCTCCCTGGGAAGCAGTTTCGTCGGGCAGCTGATCCAGCGGCAGAATGTGCATCTGGATCACGGCATTTTTGGCAGTCCGGATCTGGATCAAAGCGGCAGGTTCAGCGCATTGCTGCAGTCGAAACTGGTTGTGCCGCTCCTTACAGGTTTTACGAAGAGTGATAAGAAAAAGGCTAAAACCAGGGAAAAGCTCAAACAGTTCTTTGAGATGAACGATGAGACCGCTGATCGGTTTATGGCATGTTTTGAGAAGTTCGACCCGGAGTCTGTAAAAAATGAGTACTACACGGATCTTCTCACATGGCTGGATGACGATATCCATGTGGAGCATACGAAAGTGCATTTCATCTATGCCAGCAAGATGGGTGAGAAATATCGGAAGCGATACAGGAAGTATTTCCGTGACCCGGAAATCAGGGAGTTCAATATGCAGCATGAACAATGGCTCTTTGGCGGAGAAGAGTATGCCCTTCCGGTATTGAAGGTGATCGACGAATTCATGGAGACGCCGGTATAAAGAAAAATGCAGAGGAACAGGAAATGAAATCATCGCAAAAGATCATGAAAAAGAAAGGCAGATTCAAGGCAGAGATCGCCCGCCGACTGCCGAAGGAGCAGAGCGAAGCCCTGTGGCTCACAGCGACGGACAAACTGGAATCATTGCTGGAGCAGTACGCTTCTCTTCCCGAAGGGGTGCGCTTTCATACGGAAAACAAAATCTTTCCGGCGGCCGCCATCTATCTGACTTTGAAAGAGTGTATCGGCCAGGATGAAGCTTACCGGATTATCGAAACGGCTACTTTCAAAACAGCAGATGCTGCCGCAGAGAAGCTCTCGGCGTTGCTGCGATTACCCGGTATGCGAAGCCTGTTTGTAAAGGTGTGGGATCCGCTGACCCGGAAGATGTTCGGCGAAAAGAGCGGATTTGAAAATGTTTTTTACCCGAAGAAAAAAGGCGAGTACCGGATGGACGTGGTGTCCTGCCCGTACAACCGCTATTTCACAGAACTCGGATGCCCGGAACTCACAAAGATCTCCTGCGGAGCGGATGACCATGTTTACGGCGATCTGCCAGGTTTGAAGTTTGAGCGGACGACGACCATCGGCAGAGGCGGGGAACGCTGCGATTTCTGCATCAGGAAGATATAGAGGCAGCTGCGGAATGATTGTTTTGCAGCTGGTCCTTTTCTGCATCCTGTTTACCCTGATGGTAAAGATCGCCGTGGGCGGCAACCCGCTGAACGGACTGTATTTTTATCCCAAACCCGTACAGGAAAAGGTATTTGCGCTCGGCATGACAGACCGTGAGACGGTCGCCCGAAAAAGAAAGCAATTCATGATTCCGTTCGTTCTGGTCATGCTCTCAGCGCTGGTGCTGATCATCGGTCTGTGGAACGGTGTCCGCCGCTTCTGGCCGGCATATTGGCAGGTACTGCTGTTTCTGGAGGTCATGAACTGGTACGACGGCATTTGTATCGACCGGCTCTGGGTGGGACACAGCCGCTTCTGGATCATTCCGGGGACCGAGGATATCCCCTTTGTTCAGACCTGGCCGCAGGTACTGAAAAAACGAGGTATCCTGACGCTGATCTGGATCGCCGGTGCGGCCATCGTGGCCGGGATCGTCGCAGTGCTGTTTTGAG
>JAEEPV010000136.1 GCA_016284975.1 Solobacterium sp. | reverse complement strand
TGTGTAGAGACATTAGTGCATTATAACGAATAACATTAAAACACAATAATAAAATACATTACTTTATTATAACAGATGCTGTCAATTTGCGACCAGACTCTGGGGGCTTATCCCGATTATCCTGCAGAGCAAAATGAAGTGCTCAGTGTTGCTGTATTCCAGGGCAGAGATGCTGTTACTGTAACGCTGCATTTCCTTCAGAACTTTTGTCAGGTCGTTTTCCCCCAGGGTACTCATCAGCATGACGAGCTTGACCGCGTCCATTTCAAATCCGTGGTACAGCATCCACATGGAGTCGTGAGAGAGATTCATATCATAAGGGGATTGGCTGCATAATACTTCTTTTTGTGCTTGCTTCCTCAGAATATACTCGGCCGGTATCAGTTCATATCTGGTACTGCTGATTGGCACATCGCTTACAGCAATAGGGGTTTCATGAATCGGACAGAACACAACTGCCGGCAACTGGTGTGACAGGTGCCAGTAAGTCTCTCCGTACGTTTTTCTGTCATTATCGACGCAGTCATTGCAGTAACAGAGCTTTTGTTTTGGCAGGTGGCTGAATCCGATGGCTCTGGTCAGGTACTTAAGTTCGCCGACGGCAAGACAGTGACAGTCACGCCAGTATCTTATCAGTCTCCTGGCAGACTCTGCGAGCACGGGATACCGGTATTGTAAAACACTGTGCAGATCAAGGTATTCCCGCTGACGGCTTTCCGCATCATCAAACCAGCGGGAGAGATCTTCAAACCTGAATGGCTGATATAAAAGCCTTGACAGATCCCTCTGACGGTTAAACATCTGAAGCTCAAACCGGAATGAAGAAACAGATTCCCGAACCAGACATCGGCAAAGAACGCTGTAACAGCTTTCATCCGGCAGCGGCGGCGTAAAGCACGCGATATGGCATGAGTTCATTCATCTGTCTCTCCGGTGTTTTTCATGCCTTGCTGACAGATCTGCCGTTGCTGTTCCGATGCCTGCATCTCTTTGATATCCCCGTAGTCGCTGGCGTTTCGGATATCAGATGCCGTATCTTTTTCAGGATGATTTTCTTCGGCCGGGTTCTTCTCATTCTGGCAATTGCCGTTGTCTTTATCATACATAAGCACAGCTTTTCTTAAAACGGCCAGAGGCTTCATATCGGGATTCGCTTTCAGGGCTCTGACAGCATACTTTTCAGCATCTTCCGGCGGGATTCCCATCTCAGTCATATAGTCGGATACGATCTTTGCCTGTGATGAGAACGGAGCGGATTTCCGCGCTTTTTCTTCGCTGATGCCAGCCTCATGACCGGCCGCATGCTGAGTACGAAACTCCTCAACAAAGACGGAGATGATATCCGAGTACCGGGCAATTTTCCTGGCATCACCGGAACGGAGCGCATTCAGCATAGGCTGAACGATTTTCATATTTTTCTGAGCTGTCTGTCTGACGTCGTTCGCGGCAAAGGTTTCCGTTTCATTTCTCATGGCTTCCTCTTGCAGCAGAATGAATAAAATCACCGCAAGAGCTTCAATTCCCTGAGTCTCTTCGTACATGGAACTGATAAATTCCGGGGAGATTTCCGGGGGTTTTCTAATCCACTGGTAACGCCACATCCGCCGTAAAAACATCTCCCATTCGCTGTTCCTGACTGACTTATCCCATTGCAGCGGATTCCAGAAGATATCTCCGTGAGCGCAGCACCTGCGCGCCGACCGGAAGTCCGATTGCAGCAGCGGCAATGCTCCGGGAGTCCCCATCAGCACAACAGGAACTCCGATGGTATTCTCCAATGTAACAAAGAAATTAAGCAGCTTGCCTGTTTCCTTGCCTGAAACGAGATGCTGCAGTTCATCAACGAACAGAATGCCCAGGGAATACGCCTCTGCCACTCTCATCATTGTGGTCAGCAATGTGTCAACCGTGGCCCTTTTTTCATATGCATTGTAGTAATTGGTGCCTGCCAGCCGGTCAATATGAGCCAGAAAGCTGAGACAAAGTCCGCGCTCGGATCCCTTGTGAGAACAGTCAATTTTCAGCCACACAATCTGTTTTCTGTCCAGCCTTCGGTTCTTGTATGACCTGTGCGTAATTACCTGGGGGTACATTTTAAGGATGGCTGCCACAGATGTGCTTTTGCCGACTCCGGATACTCCGATAATGGCAAATCCCACGGAGTTTGGAATGTATCCCGCATCATATTTCGGTTTCCGCCTTTCCATTGCGGCAGCATACAGCTCATTCGCTATTTCAGCTGACGTTGCGTTCAGCGGGTTTCTTCTGATATACCCCTGCCTGATGCACACAGACAGGTAGTCCCAGATTCGGATATGCTGTTCCATGGGCTGAAAGAACTGCCAGAATATGCGGGATATGCAATGCAGCCTGGTTTCCTTTGAGAAATTTCTTTCGCTGCAGTCAAATCTGGGTTCTGTCCGCAGGGACTTTATCACCTCGGTGTGCGGAAGTATGCCGGGAAGCGCCTCAATCAAAGGATTTCCGATATATTCCGGCAGCAGTTCATCCGTCTTGTAAATAGCATCCACTGACGGAACTGCAAGAGGAGACTGTTCCGCCGGAATGGAGCTGTCCTTTATGCTGACCATTTGTTTTGCCGTTCCCCGCGGTTATTTATTGCCCGGAATATCATTCATCAGACATTCCCCAAAGCTGTTTTTCCAGTTCGGTCATTTTTCGCATGCCCCTGGTGTCGTTATCGTCATAGCCGAATAAACTGGAACGCAGATTCGATGACTTTTCTTCATTGCCGGCCGAGCTTTCCCGAGGAGATTCCTGATCGGCTCCGGAACTGCTGTCAGCATCGTCTTTTATGAAGCTTTCCTGACATCTCATGGCTTCCTTTTCTTTCTGCCGGCTGGCGTTTATTCCGGCTGTCCGTTCCGATTTCGGAATGTCTGCCGTATCGGGAGCCATGGCGGCAGCTTCCGCCGCAACCCCTTCCACAAACTTATCCAGTGTCAGCCCGGCATCATGATCCCGCTTCGCGTTCTTTGTCTTCTGCTGGCTGATGACTTCCATCTCATACTCGCACTCCTCGCAGCTTTTGCCGTCAAATTTTTGTTCCCAGTCAACCAATGCCGCAAGTTCCGGTTTTCTTTCACCATCCTTCCACACATACACAGCATGCATGTCCCGGGGATCGTAGGATACCTTCATTTTGTAGGCGCCGTTTCTGCGGGCATTTTCAAACCACTGCTCCTTCACCGCCCGGCTGCAGCTGTAAAACAGTTTCCGGAATTTAATTCCGCGTTCGGTGATATCACAGGTATCTTCCGGAAGCAGCGCATAACGGCATCTTTCTTCATCAGCAGTTCTCAGAATTCCGGCGCTGCAGTTTATCCCCCAGTTCCAGAGCTCAAGCGGAGTCAGTTCCACTCCGGCCTTCATCATCGCTTCGCTGGGTTCAAATGATTTCAGCGTTGTCTTGTTGTAAGTGAGCACGCTGAATATCATTATTCTGGTAAATTGCCGCAAATCCAGCCTGGCATCAAGACGGTAATCATGACCGCCTCTGTGAGCCAGTTCCGGCCGGACGCTGGCAGGCAGGCGATGGATAACGGCATCGTTTGAAATTTTGAAATACCTTTCCACAATCGGCTTCAAATCCCCGCGATAAGGAGGCGTGTTGTCAACTCGGATATTCAGCTTTTCCGCCAGTCTTGCGCCGTTGCGCCCCTCCAATTCTCCGCGATCTCCCAGCAATGACTGAGGCAGGTGATGGCAGGGCCACATGTTTTCAGTAATTTCAATGCCATAGCCGCGGCAATAGTTCACCTTGTCAGTAAAGGCATTGTACAGAGCCATAGCCATGCCCATCCATGACGGTCCTTCAAGCCCGATGTACATTCCGGTTACCATTCTGCTGAATGTGTCCACCACAAAATACACTATCGGCCGGCCGATGATGTTCCTGCGGTTAAACTGCGAGACCAGATAAACATCAGCTACGGTCGCATCAATCTGGTACTGAGACCCCGGCCCCAGGATGCCGAAATCCGCCTTTCCGGTTACGGCGCGTTCTTTGAGATTAAATTCAGACTGTCCTTTGCGGGCAGCAGTTTCCTGATTGCCATTGTCTTTTTTGAATTTGCTGTGCCAGTACTGAAACTGACGAAAGGTCGGGGCCTGATTCATCCCCCGGGAAATTACCTGTTCCGCGCCGTGTTCATCCCTGACAATGTCGGAATATTGCTCCCTGATAAGCAGGTTATACACTTCTTTAAGGGTCAGGTTTTCCTGCCTGTTCAGATAGTGCTTCATGACGTATTTTTCGAACAGGCCGAGATCATCTTCTGTAAGCACCTTGGAACAGATGGCGCTTTCAGTAGGTTTCCGGCCGCTGTTCTTTTTCAGGAGCCGTGTTTTTCCCTTGCCTCCCTTGTTTTCATCCGCATAGAGAAACGCATCCTTTACCTTGCCGTAACGCCAGAAGCGTTTAAGCTTCGGATAAAGATTAGGAACAGCAATGCCGCAGTCTCCTGATGCCTTTTCCAGCAGAGCCTTTCTGTTGTTCTTTTCAAATATTGCCGGTTCGCGTTCCAGACATTCCCGAAGATGCTGCCATAGAGCATCTCTTTGGTTCCGGCTTTTTTCGGAAGCGGTTCGGGGAGGCAGCCAGGTATCTTTGACCTGAGTCATTTCTCCTGCCATGAGCAAAGCATCGATTTCCTCAATGTCGCACTGGTCAGGCATTCCTCCGTTCGGATCAAGTTCAATCCAGAATCCGGTTTTTCGATCATCAGAGATGTACAGAATGCGGTATTCCTTTTCGGAGACGGTATTGCGCAAAACCTGATTTACTGAAAGATTTCCAAACATGAAACCATGCCTCCCTTATTGTTTTTGTACAGTCTCGGAGACATCAAATCCAGAGGTTCATCCAGCGGGAAACGAAGCTTTTTCTCAAACAAAAGCCGCTGAAAGGCGGTAAGTCCGAAGCCGCCTGCAAGATTAAAGCGCTGTTCAGCCTCTTTCGCAATTTTCAGTATGGAATATTCGGTGTTTTCGTACAGCCGGACTTCATATTCCATGACCTCCTTCCGAAGATCCGCATCAGGAAAAATGCTGTCGATATCCAGCGCGCTGTATATCCACTGAATATTTCGGGCCCGGTCATAGTTGATTTCGAGCTCCGTAACTATTTGCCAGGGAATTCCCCGCCATTTCCAGTACCTGCGTTCGAACTCCTGGAGTTCCCGGGTTCTTTTATGTTCGAAGGCCTTGGATTCCTTGATGCTGAAAGCCTTTTGAATGCCGTCTTTTCTTGTAACCAGAAAATCGGTGGTCATTACATACGGGTACTTGCTTTTAGGATCTCTCGGGTATTTGATTCCGATTTCTTCAGCCATTTTAACAATCCTGGTCAGATCGTGAATATCGTCAGGATCAAGAAGAGGAATCTGTTCGCGGATATCAATGATATCTTCATCAAAATCCAGAATATAGAAAACGGCCAGTTCGTTCCTTGAGAGCAGATGATGCAATCTCCCTACGGTAAAGCTTATGATCCGGCTGCATATGCCAAGAGAAGGGATGTCATGAATCTGAATGAAGGGAATGTATTCTTTGAGAACCCCCTGGCCGCGGCCTTCCCGGATCCACTTGTGAAAAAGCTCGCCGTTCCATTTGCTTCGTGGCTTAGACATGACACACCTCCATCCGAGTGAACGTATAGAGGTATTATATCAATTTTATGTATTTTGCTATAATGTTTTAATGTGATACAGTATGCACTTTTAATGAAAATGTTCTGAAATATGTGTTTTATATTGCACTGATGTGATTATAGCATTTTGATGTATCATATTATATTTCTTTAATGTATCCACACAAATCTGGATAGATATCGCCTAATCCGAACTTAAGCCATACATAGAAAAAGTCTGATAGATCCGCATAGCCAGCTTTGTCATAAAACGGGAGCTCGGTACTTAAAATTGCACCTCGTACATTATTCGGCAATGTCCCATCACGAAGAACTGTATTACTGGCAGAAGAAACCGACAACTTTTCCAATGATTCACAGGTTCGTAACAAGCCATTTAAAAAGCTACCGCCGGATGTATGGAAAGGATTGGCCTCGGCATAATCCCAAATCATGGGCATGGCAGCTCTGGAAAATACGTTTCTCAGGGAACCTCCGCAGCTGGAATTCCAGCTGCAAATATTAGAGTATTGATCCAGAAGCTTACTAAGAACCATAACCAGGGCTGTTCGTATAGCCTCTGCGTAGGCTTTAGCGCCTCTGCCGCCTTCAGCCAAAGGAACGCCATCAGACATCATGCCTTTTTTCAAGGCGTCTTCCTCTGCTTTTTCCTGGGCTTTCCGAGCCAGTTTTATCATTGTTGTAATAAACACCAACTGACGGTTAGTGAAAAGATCTGCGTAATCGGTAAGACCATAGAGAGGAGGAGTAAAACGTGTCGGAAAGTCAGGAAGGGTTCCATAAGGTATTCTTTTCGGAGCTTTTATAGCTTCTGCCGCTTTTTGTTCTTTATCTGGCTCTGCATAAAGCCTCTTTCGTCCTTCTTCAGAAACAATGGCTATGAGCTGACTGCGAAACTTATGCTTGACACCATATTCCCTGATATAAGAATCCGGAGTTATCTCCCCGCATACAGGGCACTTGAAAACCGCCGTTTGCGCTACCTTGGGCTTATTCTTAGGGGATTTATCATTCCGGTGTATCCGAAAACAGATCTTTGCTCCTTCAGCATACGGTTCAACCCAAGCTTCACTCCCCTTTTTCTTGGCCAAATTATAGCTTGATGACAGCGGTATTTCGCATTTGCAGGAAGGATTGGGACACTTCACGGTTCTGGCCCATATCCATGTAGAAACCTTTAATTTATTACCGGATACC
>JAEEPV010000135.1 GCA_016284975.1 Solobacterium sp. | reverse complement strand
TATTGTGCATCGGCATGGTTATTACAACCGAGTATCTGAATACCGCCATCGAATTCATCTGCAACTATCTGACGACAAAGAAAGATGCCAAGATCAAGGAAATCAAGGATCTGGCTGCCGGTGCAGTACTGGTTTCGTCTTTGACGGCCTTGGTTACTGCCATCATTATTCTGTTAAGACATATTTAGGAGATGCCATGAATAAGGAAGAACTGATTCGGGAAGCTTTTCAGGCAATGAAAAACACCTATTCCCCATATTCGAATTTTCCGGTCGGAGCCGCTCTTCTGACAAAAGACGGACGTGTTTTTTACGGAGCGAATATTGAAAATGCAAGTTATCCTGCAGGCAACTGTGCAGAGCGGTCTGCATTATTTTCTGCCTACAGCAACGGTGTTCGCAAAGATGATATCGAAGCGCTTGCCATTGTTTCCGAGGGGAAGCGTATATCCAGCCCCTGCGGGATCTGCCGGCAGGTACTTCATGAACTGCTGAATCCGGATACCCCGATCTATCTGGCAAATCGAACCGAAACAAAAACGGTTACACCGCAGGAGATCCTTCCGGATGCGTTTGGAAAGGAGGATCTTGCGGAATGAAGTTCGGGTTTGTTGCGCTGGCCGGACGTCCCAATGCGGGCAAAAGCACATTGATCAACGGGCTCGTGAACGAAAAGATCGCAATTGTATCCCCGAAACCGCAGACGACCCGCAGTGAGATCAGAGGCATTGTGAATACGGAGGATGCCCAGATCGTATTTACAGATACTCCCGGTATTCATAAGGCAAGACACCGTCTGGAGAGCCGGATGAACAAGGAAGCGGCCAACGTCATTCAGGGAGTTGACGTAATCTACCTGGTTGTCGATGGTACGAAACCATACGGCAGCGGAGATGAATTTGTACTGAACATGGTGACACAGGCCGGTGTACCGGTCTTTCTGATTTTTAACAAGATCGATCTGATGCCTAAGGAGAAGGTGCTGAACCATCTTTCTTCGTGGCAGGAACGGTTTTCGTTTGCCGAGTTCTTTCCGCTTTCGGCTCTGAAGACCGATTGTTTTGAGGATCTTCTGAATACCACAATCTCCTATCTTCCGGAAGGGGAGGCAATGTATCCGCGGGAGATCATCAGTGACAATCCGGAAAACTTCCGCCTGGCGGAGATCATCCGGGAGAAAATCCTGTATTGTACGGAAGAGGAAGTTCCCCATGCCACAGCAGTTGTGATCGAGCGGAAAGAATATGTAAAGGATGGCTGTGAGATTCAGGCAATGATTCTTGTGGAGCGGCCCGGGCAGAAGGCAATCATTATCGGAAAGCAGGGATCAATGCTGAAAAAGATCGGAATTGCCGCAAGAAAAGATATCGAACAGTTTCTCGGCTGTCATGTACGGCTGAGTCTCTTTGTCCGGGTTGAGAAGGAATGGCGTGATATTGACAGCCGGATCACGCAGTACGGATACGGTCACGTCGATGAATGATTCGGTACTGGGTCTGATTCTGAAGGAACAGGATTATAAAGATAACTCCGTGATCCTGACGGTATTAAGCGAGGAATATGGGAAAATCTCTCTTCTGGCACAGGGTGCCCGCAAGATGACTTCAAAAAACAGGGGTTCTATTCTGCCATATACAAAGGGAGAGTTTTTCTTTGACTATAAAGAGAACCGCACGATGTTTCGAATGAAAAGCGCCAGAACGGTAAACATGTACCGGACGCTTCATGAGAATCTGAATGCTTCGCTTGCGGTTCCGGTACTTGCTGAAGTGATCGATGCCGCGTTGCTGGAAGACGCGGATCCCCGGCTTTCCCTGCAGTGTTATCAGCTGTTTGAACAGGCCTGTGAACGATTGGATCAGGGCAGAAGAGCAGATATCGTGCTGGCCATTGCACTTTCTGATCTGTTGGAACTGCAGGGTATCGCGCCGGATGTGGATGACTGTGTTCTGTGCGGCAGTACCAGTGTCGCTGCCATTTCTGTTCGGGAAGGCGGCTTCCTGTGTGCTCCGTGTGCGGCACTTCATTCTGTATCACTTCGCGAACCGGAAAAGCTTCGGGCTTTCCGGCTCATCAACAAGGCATCGCTCGAGCATGCAGAGATGCTGGAGGGAATTCTTGACAGCGCCATTGCGGAATGCCGGCTTCTGGTAGAGTTTCTGCGGATGCATGCAGGTCTTCCGGTCCGCAGCTTTGCGCTGTTTCAGCGGATGGTTGAAGAATCATAACAGCGGGATTAGAATGATTAGCAGTACTTTTGAAGAGTATACACAGCGAAATTTGAGTCGATTACTATGGAATACGCATCAATCGGAATCATCGCTTTAGTGGTGAATCTGATAATCAATACGGATGTTCTGCGCAATGCAGGAAATGATAAGGAAACAAAAGCACAGAAGGCATATCGCCGTTTTATCTATGCGGTTTTTACCTATTATGTAACGGACGTTCTGTGGGGTTTTCTGAATCAGGCTGGTCTCATAGATCTTCTGTATTTTGATACGGTCATTTACTTTATCACGATGGCTTTAGGCGTTTATCTCTGGTCGCGATACGTCATCGCTTATCTGGGAGAAACAAAGGGGTTCGGCCATTTTCTGAAATACTTTGGCAGTCTGTTCCTGACGATCCAGCTGCTGTTTATCACTATCAATCTGTTTGTACCGATCCTTTTCTGGTTTGATCAAAGCGGGGCTTATCATCCCGGATGGGCCCGCTATGCCATGTTCAGTCTGCAGATCATAATGTTCTCTCTCACTTCCATCAATGCATTTGTCATCTCCGCAAAAGCTTCCGATGTCAAACAGAGACGTTATGCCATTATCGGCATGTTCGGCATCACGATGGCGATACTGATCACCGTTCAGGTCTGCTATCCGCTCTGGCCGGTCTATTCCATCGGGTATCTGTTTGGAGACTGTCTGCTTCATACCTTTGTCGTTGAAGATGAAAAACAGGAGTACCGACTTCAGCTGGAAGAAGCCCTTGCCCGGGAACAGCGGCAGAAACAGGAGCTTAGCTCAGCCATGCGCATGGCGTATCAGGATGCGCTGACCGGCGTCAAAAGCAAGCAGGCCTATCTTGAGAAAGAAGTCGCTATGGATCAGATGATCTCACAGGGGAACAGCGTTCCGTTTGCAATTGTTGTATTTGATCTGAACAATCTGAAGGAAATCAACGATACCAATGGTCATCAGGCAGGGGATGCTTATATTAAAGAAGCCTGTCAGATGATCTGCCATGGTTTCCAGCACAGTCCGGTTTACCGGATCGGCGGGGATGAGTTTGTCACGGTGCTTGAAAATCAGGATTATGACAACCGCACAGAGCTTCTTCGGGCATTTGATCAGAAGATCCTGGAAAACGAGACTTTTGGTAAGGTTACGGTTTCTTCCGGCATGGCGGTCTACAACCCATCGGAACATGACAACTTTCACAGCGTGTTTGAGAATGCCGATAAACAGATGTACCGGAATAAGCAGAAGATGAAGGGCAGCAGAGCGCAGTACACTTCCAGAGAAGTGGCATAAAAATCGCTTATAAGCTTCACATTTATGGGCAGAGCCGCATTGAAGAGCACTATAAAAAGTGCTATACTACCAATGCTTTTAGCGCATGGGTAAGGGGGTTTTGCCTTTTTTATGGAAAAAACATTCGACAAAATTGTTTCACATGCCAAGAATACGGGCTTTGTTTTTCAGGGTTCTGAGATCTATGGCGGCTTGAGCAATACATGGGACTTCGGCCCGTACGGAGTCCTTTTAAAAGATCATATTAAGCGGGCATGGCAGAAGAAGTTCATTCAGGAAGATCCCAACAACGTTGAGATCCAGGCTGCGATTCTTATGAATCCGAAAGTATGGGAAGCTTCCGGCCATCTGAAAGGATTCTCCGATCCGCTGATGGACTGCCGCAACTGCAAGACCCGTCATCGTGCGGACCAGCTGATCGAACGGGCAACCGAGGGGAAGGTTACCTGTGAGGGATGGTCCAATGAACAGATGGAAACCTTTATTAAAGAGAACAATATCAGCTGTCCGGACTGCGGAAGCCATGACTTCACTTCGATCCGTCAGTTCAACCTGATGTTTAAGACTTTCCAGGGAACAACTGAAGACGGAAAATCCACAATTTATCTCCGTCCGGAAACCGCTCAGGGTATGTTCGTCGATTTTAAGAACGTGACCCGTGCTTACCGTAAAAAGCTTCCGTTTGGCATCGGCCAGATCGGTAAGAGCTTCCGCAACGAGATCACACCAGGTAACTTTATCTTCCGTACCCGCGAATTCGAGCAGATGGAAATGGAATTCTTCTGCAAACCCGGAACGGATGATGACTGGTTCCCGTATTGGCGCAAGTTCTGCATGGACTGGATCCTCTCGCTTGGCGGAAACCCGGATAATCTGCGTTTCCGTGATCACACCAAGGAAGAGCTCAGCTTTTATTCCAAGGGAACAACTGATATCGAATACAAGTTCCCGTGGGGATGGGGCGAACTCTGGGGCATCGCCGATCGTACCGATTACGATCTGACACAGCATCAGAATACTTCCGGCAAGGATATGAGCTATCTGGATCCCGTCACAAACGAAAAGTATATTCCGTACGTCGTAGAACCGGCAGTCGGTGTTGAGCGTCTGTTCTTCATGTTCTTTACCGATGCGTATGATGAAGAAACACTGACCAAGGAAGACGGTTCGACGGATACCCGTATCGTCATGCATTTCTCACCGATCCTGGCACCGATCAAGGCCGCGGTACTTCCATTGGTTCAAAAGCGTCATGCCGAGAAGGCACTGGAACTTCGGAAGGAGTTCAGCTACGACTTTGAGACCGAATATGACGAGAGCGGATCCATCGGCAAGCGTTACCGCCGGATGGATGAGATCGGAACACCGTACTGCATTACGGTAGACGATGAAACACTGGAAAATGGTACGGTTACCATCCGTTACCGTGATTCCATGGAACAGGAGAGAATGACCGTCGAAGAGGTTCGCACTCTGATTACCAAAGCGATCCGCTTCTGATGGAATGAGACATGGCAAGAATTCCCGAAGAAGAAGTTGCGGAAGTCCGCCGGAGAGCGGATATCGCTGATATCATCGGCAGGTACCTGACGGTACAGAAACGGGGCAGGGAATACCGGGCAATCTGCCCGTTTCATGATGACCATGATCCTTCTCTTCATATCAATCCCGACTTGCGCATATACAAATGCTTTGTATGCAATGCGGGCGGAAACGTATTCACGTTTGTTCAGAACTACGAGAATGTTTCGTTTCCGGAGGCGGTAGAAAAAGTCGCAGACCTGATCGGTTATCCGCTTTCCGTGAAAGCTGACCATACCGAAAGTACGATTGATCCGAAGATGGATCGGTATTACAGGGTGATGGATGAAACGATCCGCTTTACCTGCTATGAAATGAACGGCGAAGAGGCCCGGAAGGCCAAGAGTTATCTGGACAGCCGCGGTATGGACGAAACAATCCGAAACCAGTTCGAGATCGGATATAACCCCGGCGGAGACCGGCTGTGCCGGTTTCTCAAGGCAAAAGGATTTGAATATGCGGACATGGTCGCAGTCAATGCGGCCCGGACCGGTCCTGATGGAGTAAAGGATGTATACGCCAACCGAATCACGTTTCCGAATCATGATGTAGATGTGCACCC
>JAEEPV010000134.1 GCA_016284975.1 Solobacterium sp. | reverse complement strand
GCATATCTATAACAATATCTCCGGTCTGTTTAACAACATCCTGACACTGTTTGCGATCCTTTTGATCTACAATCGCAATTACAGTATTGAAAAATATCAGAAACGACTACGGGATCAGGCCGTAACGGATACTCTGACCGGACTTCCGAACCGGTTTGGCTGTACGGAAGCACTGGACGCATTGATCCGCAGCGGTGAGAATTTTGCAGTTGCGATTCTGAATATCCGTAACTTCAAGAGTATTAACAGCACGATGGGCCAGATGACCGGTGATGCGGTGCTGAAAGAGATCGCAGACCGTCTGGTGGCTGCTGCCGATAAGGGCGGATCCGGCGGTGAGGATTATGTGACCCGTCAGAGCGGAGATGAATTCGCCTTGATCATTCGTGACCGCAAATCCAAAGAGGAACTCATTCAGACACTGGAACATTATCAGCAGACCCTGGAAGAGAAGATGACCGTCGAAAACTACGATTTCTTCCTGATATCCAATATCGGCTATGCGGTATATCCGACGGATGCCGATAACGGAGACGATCTGCTTTCGGCTGCGATGGAGGCTCTGAGTTATTCCAAACGGAATACCGCAAGCGATCGCATCTGCCGTTACTGTGAAGAGAATATGAGTCTTGAGCGGGAGATGATGCTGGAACAGAAAGTGCGGACCGCACTGGAAACCAATACCCTGTATTACTGTATGCAGCCGCAGTATGACATCTCTCATAAGATCCGGGGCTTTGAGGTGCTTGCCCGCATGAAGGACGAGGACGGCTCACCGATCAGCCCGGCGGACTTCATACCGATTGCGGAAAAGTACGGCATGATCGACAAAGTAGACTATACCGTCTTCAGAAACGCAGCGAAGTTCTTCGCTGATCTTATCCATACCAGCAACCGGAACGATATTACACTCAGTGTCAATGTCTCGGTGAAGCATCTGATGAAGAATGACTTCCTGAAAGAAATCCGTTCTGTACTGGAAGAAACCGGTCTGCCGCCGCAGCAGCTTGAGATCGAGATCACGGAATCGATCGTAATCGAATCCTTTGAAAAAGCGATGCAGGTCATCGGTGAAGTCAAGAAGATGGGCATCAAGGTGGCAATCGATGACTTTGGCACCGGATATTCTTCGCTCAGTTATCTGAACAGCTTCCCGGGAGATCTGCTTAAGGTAGACAAGTCATTTATCGATAAGATGAACTCCAGCGAGACGTCCAGACAGTATGTGGCATCGATTATTTCCATCGGTCATGTGCTTCACTTTGATGTCATTGCCGAAGGCGTAGAAGAAAATGATCAGATCGAAACGCTCCGCAGGATCGGATGCGATTATATTCAGGGCTTCTGCTGGGGCAAGCCATTGCTGCCGGAAGAAGTGAAACAGCTGGTTCTGGACAGTGCCTCATAGCGAAACCGAAACAACGAATTACAGACAGGGCTTCTGTGCAAACAGCAGAAGTCTTTTTTGAAAATTGTTTCTTTTCGATTGATGAAAAAAGTTTCTTGACGAACTGTACTCCATCAAGTAGGATTGAACCAATAAGGAAATGCGATGACGGGGAAAAATACGATTCCTTCGGTTACAGAGAGCTGCCGTTTGGTGTAAGGCAGTACGGAAAGATCGGAATAACTCACCCCCAAGCAGCGAAGCTGAATTCAGTAGGCTGAGCCGGACTGACCAACGTTAACCTGGTACACGATTCGCCGCAGGGCTGATCGTCAGAGTGGCCATCCTGGATGGCAACGAGAGTGGTACCGCGGAAGTGACATGCAGCTTCCGTCTCTCAGGAATTCTCTTGAGAGGCGGAGGCTTTTTAACTCTCAGAGGAAAAGAAGAAGAGGAGAGTGATTACTATGATGAACGCAGCGAAGTATGCCCCCGGGTATTATCCCGCACCAGCAGGCAATGATGAATGGGTAAAGAAAGACCATATCGAAAAGGCACCTGCCTGGTGCAGTGTTGACCTCCGTGACGGCAATCAGGCTCTGATCATACCGATGAGTCTGGAAGAGAAGGTGGAATTCTACCAGATGCTGGTAAAGATCGGATTCAAGGAGATCGAAGTCGGCTTTCCTGCCGCAAGTGAAACCGAATATGAATTCCTGCGGAAGCTGATCGAAGAAGATCTGATTCCGGAGGATGTTACCGTGCAGGTTCTCACACAGTGCCGGGATCACATCATCCGCAAAACGTTTGAGGCGGTAAAGGGTGCACCTTCCGCAGTCATACACTTTTATAACTCGACCAGTGTCGCCCAGCGTGAACAGGTCTTCCGGAAGAGTAAGGAAGAGATCAAGCAGATCGCCATTGACGGTGCGAAGCTGGTCAAACAGCTCTCAGAGGAATATGAAGGAAACTTCCGGTTTGAGTATTCTCCGGAAAGCTTTACCGGAACCGAACCGGAATACGCACTGGAAGTATGCAATGCAGTACTCGATGTGATGCAGCCGACACCGGACAAGCCGATGATCATCAACCTGCCGTCGACCGTACAGATGTCGATGCCCCATGTCTATGCTTCCCAGATCGAATACATGTCCAAAAACATGAAATACCGCGATTCCGTCATTCTCTCCCTGCACCCGCATAATGACCGGGGAACCGGTGTCGCGGATGCGGAGCTGGGCATGCTGGCCGGGGCGGACCGCATTGAGTGCTGTCTGTTTGGAAACGGTGAGCGTACCGGAAATGTAGATGCGGTCACACTTGCGATGAATATGTACAGTCATGGCGTCGATCCGAAACTCGACTTCTCGAATATGCCGGCGATTGCAGAAGTATATGAACGGGTTACCCGTATGCAGGTCTATCAGAGAAGCCCGTATGCCGGTGAGCTGGTATTTGCGGCATTCTCCGGCAGCCATCAGGATGCTATTGCCAAGAGCATGAACTATCGGGCTGACCGTAAGGATGAGCGGTGGACAGTACCGTATATTGTCATCGATCCGCATGATATCGGACGCACCTATGATGCAGATATCATTCGCATCAATTCCCAGAGCGGAAAGGGCGGCATCGGCTTCATTCTTGAACAGAATTACGGCTTCGTACTTCCGCCGAAGATGCGTGAGCATCTGGGATATACCGTCAAGGATGTATCCGATGCGGGACATTGCGAACTCAAGCCGGATGAAGTCTATCAGGTATTTGAGAAGAACTATCTGAATATCAAAGAACCGCTGAATCTTCGCAGCGCCCACTTCTCACAGGAAGAGGATGAGCGGATCGGTGCTACTGCCAAGATCATTCTCAATGGGGAAGAACACCGGATGGCATCCGAAGGCAACGGCCGTCTGGATGCGATAGCCAATACGATCCGTGATTTCACCGGAACCCACTTTGTTCTGGAAACCTACAGTGAACATTCCCTCGATACCGAATCCAGCAGCCGAGCCGCCTGTTATGTCGGTCTGCGCTGGGCAGATGCCTCCACGAGCTGGGGAGCAGGTACGGATACTGACATCATCCGTGCCGGTATCAAGGCACTGGTCTCTGCGTTCAATAACGGATACAGACAGGAGGAAAACTGATCATGGCAATGACAATGACGCAAAAGATCCTTGCGGCGCATGCGGATCTTGATTCGGTGGAAGCCGGTCAGCTGATCAACGCAAGACTGGATCTTGTGCATGGCAATGACATCACAACGCCGGTTGCGATCAATGAGTTTGAAAAAGCCGGATTTACCGAAGTATTCGACAATCAAAAAGTATCGATCGTTCTGGACCACTTTGTGCCGAACAAGGATATCAAGAGTGCACAGCAGTCCAAGCAGTGCCGTCTGTTTGCCGGAAAGCAGGGAGTAACGCACTTCTATGATGTCGGTACGATGGGGATTGAACATGCATTATTGCCGGAACAGGGAGTTGTCGGCGCAGGTGACTGCGTGATCGGCGCAGACAGTCATACCTGTACCTATGGCGCACTTGGTGCTTTCTCAACCGGTGTCGGTTCTACGGACATGGCAGCCGGCATGGTCAGCGGCTATGCCTGGTTCAAGGTTCCTTCTGCGATCAAAGTCGTACTGAAAGGAAAACTGAATCCAAGCGTATCCGGCAAGGATGTGATCCTGGATCTCATTGGCAGGATCGGCGTGGACGGAGCGCTGTACAAGAGTCTCGAGTTTATGGGAGAGGGTGTTGCGTCCCTCTCGATGGATGATCGTTTCTGTATCTGCAACATGGCAATTGAGGCAGGTGCCAAGAACGGCATCTTCCCGGTCGATGAAAAGACGATCGCCTATATGGAAGGAAGAACGGAACGTCCGTATACGGTTTATGCGGCGGATGAAGATGCGGTCTATGATCAGACGATCGAGATTGATCTTTCAAAGCTGGTTCCGACGGTTGCCTATCCGCATCTGCCGGAGAATACCCACCCGGCATCCGAAGGATCGGATATCCGGATTGATCAGATCGTGATCGGCAGCTGCACCAACGGACGAATGGAAGACATGGAAGCGGCCTATGAGATCCTCAAGGGAAAAAAGATCGCTCCCTGGGTCAGAGGCATTATCATTCCCGCTACGATGGATGTCTTTAAGGAATGCATCAAGCGCGGATACGCAACGGCGTTTATCGACAGCGGCTGTATCATTTCAACTCCGACCTGCGGACCGTGCCTTGGCGGATATATGGGCATTCTGGCAGAAGAGGAACGCTGTGTTTCCACCACAAACCGGAACTTTGTCGGACGGATGGGACATGTAAAGAGTGAAGTTTATCTTGCAAGTCCTGCGACCGCAGCCACAAGCGCACTGACCGGTTATATTACCGATCCGCGTACGATCAAGGAGGAAAACTGATATGGAAGCCCGTGGAACAGTCTTTAAATACGGTGACAATGTCGATACGGACGTTATCATTCCCGCCCGTTATCTGAATTCACAGGATGCGAAGGAACTCGCTGCCCATGCGATGGAAGATATCGATGCGGACTATGTTAAAAACGTAAAACCCGGAGATATCATGGTTGCCGGCTGGAACTTCGGATGCGGTTCTTCCCGTGAACACGCACCGCTTGTCATCAAGACCAGCGGCGCTGCCGTTGTGATCGCAAAGAGCTTCGCGCGGATCTTCTACCGCAATGCGATCAATATCGGTCTGCCGATCATGGAATGCGAGGAAGCGGCGGATGCGATTGAAAGCGGCGATACCGTCAGCGTAAATTTCGATACCGGAGAGATCAAAGATGAAACGACCGGAAAGACCTTTCAGGCACAGCCGTTTCCGGAGTTTATCCAGAAGATGATCAAAGCCGGCGGACTGATGAATTCGATTCGGGAGAAACAGTAATGGAAAAAACGATAGCGGTGATCCGGGGTGACTATTCCTCCCGGGAGTTTGTAAAGGAAACATTGCGGGTGCTTGACCGCATTGCGGAAAAATACGGCCATACCTTTCACTATGTGGATGCAGCCATGGGCGGTGATGCGATCGATCAGTATGGAGAACCGCTTCCGGAAGCGGAACTGGAAAAATGCCGGAAGAGTGATTCGGTACTGCTGGGTTCCGTTGGCGGGCCGAAATGGGATGACATGCCGGGGGACCGGCGTCCGGAAAAGGGACTGCTGAAGCTTCGTGCAGGCATGGGGCTGTATTCCAATGCCCGTCCCGCAACGATCTGGCCGCAGCTTGCGCCGGCAAGTCCGCTGCGCAGTGACATCGCAGCCAACGGCATTGATTTCATCATCATCCGTGAACTGACCGGCGGTGTTTACTTCGGAGATCACAAAACCGAGAATTACGGAACCGAGGATGTCGCGACCGATATCATGACCTATTCGGAACATGAGATCCGCAGGATCGGCAAAATCGGATTCGAAACGGCTAGAAAACGCCGGAAGAAACTGACCAGTGTGGATAAGGCGAATGTGCTGGATACCTCAAGACTCTGGCGGAAGATCATGCATGAGCTGAAGGAAGAATATCCGGATGTAGAATATGAAGACATGCTGGTGGATAACTGTGCCATGCAGATCGTAAAGAATCCGGCCCAGTTTGATGTCATCGTCACGGAAAACATGTTCGGCGATATTCTCTCGGATGAAGCCAGCATGATCACCGGATCGATCGGTATGATCCCGTCGTCTTCGCTTGGGGATACAACGGTCGGTGTGTATGAGCCGATTCACGGCAGTGCGCCGGATATCGCCGGAAAGAACATCGTCAATCCGACCGCATGCATTCTCAGTGCGGCAATGATGCTGCGATACAGCTTTAATATGGCAGAGGAAGCAGATGCGATCGAAGCAGCTGTCGGAGCAGTTCTCGACAAAGGCTTCCGAACAGCCGATAATCAAAGCGATGGGTGCACAGTATTAGGCACAACAGAGATTACAGATAAGATTCTTGAAGAACTCTGATACGTTTCAAAGGAGGCAGCTATGAACGGTGCAGATGCAGTCGCAAAAAGTCTCGAACTGCAGGGAGTGACAACGGTATATGGATATCCCGGAGTCGCGATCTGTCCGGTATATGACAGTCTGATCAATACGAATATCCATGCGGTGCTTGTCCGTTCCGAAGCGAATGCGGCACATGCGGCATCCGGTGAAGCGCGGATCTCCGGCAAACCCGGCGTCTGCATTTGTACGAGCGGTCCCGGTGCCACAAACCTGATCACCGGAATCGCAACGGCATATATGGACAGTATTCCGCTGGTATGCATTACCGGTCAGGTAAACAGTGACCTGATCGGCGGTGACGTATTCCAGGAAGCGGATATTACCGGTGCGGCAGAGAGCTTTGTGAAATACAGTTATCTGGTGCGGAAGGCATCCGATATTCCGCGTATTTTCAAAGAGGCGTTTTATATTGCCTCGACCGGGCGAAGAGGTCCCGTACTGATCGATATTCCGTTTGATATTCAGATGCAGGAAGTACGGAAATTTGAATGGCCGGAAGAAGTAAACCTGAGAACCTATAAGCCGACCTACTATGGTAATCCGATGCAGATCCGTAAGGTTGTTACAGCTCTGGAGAACTGCGAACGTCCGATTCTCTATACCGGAGGCGGTGTTCATCTCTGTCAGGCAAGGGAACTCGTCCGGCAGTTCAGTGAGAAATACAATATTCCGGTTGTTTCCACAATGATGGGAATCGGAACCATGCCTTCCTTACACCCGCTGTATATGGGAATGGCAGGCAATAACGGCAATCTTGCCGCAAACCGGGCAATCCATGATGCGGATACCGTCATTCTTGTCGGTGCCCGTATTGCGGACCGTGCGGTCTCTCAGCCGCAGAAGATGATGGCGAACAAAACGCTGGTCCATATTGATGTTGACCCGGCCGAGATCGGAAAGAACGCGAAATGCGATCTGCCGATCGTCGGAGATGCAAAGGCGATCTTTGAAGAGATGCTGAAACAGGAGATCCAGATGCCGGATTTCTCGGCCTGGATCACAGAACTGCAGAGCTGCCGGCAGAGAAAGAGCCGTCAGGTAGTACCGGAAAAGTTTACAGATCCGGCATACTTCGTCAATGAACTGAGTACGCATATGCAGGAAGATGCGGTATATGTAGCGGATGTCGGCCAGAACCAGATCTGGAGCTGCGCCAATATCGTGATGCAGAATGGAAGGTTTCTGACCAGCGGCGGCATGGGAACGATGGGATATGCACTGCCTGCGGCGATCGGTGCCAAGATGGCAGACCCCAAACGGGAAGTCGTATCGGTCAGCGGCGACGGCGGATTCCAGATGGCAATGATGGAACTGGCAACCAGCAATCAGGAAGGTCTGGAGCTCAAGCATGTCGTTTTGAATAATGAGTCTCTGGGCATGGTGCGGGAAGCACAGCGGTTCAGTTTCGGAGGCCGTTACACGATGGTAGACCTCAAGGGCGGACCGGATTATGAACAGCTTGCGAAGGCATACCGCATGAAATATATGAAGATTGAAACAAATGCGGATGTGGAAACGGTGGTGCCGAAATTCCTGAAGACCAGGGGAAGCGTGCTTCTGGAAGTGCTTGTGGATGAAGATGGCATCGTACGGAAGGGAGGAGCCGTGAAATGAAGCGAATCTTTTCTGTACTGGTAGAAAACCGTTCGGGTGTTCTGAGCAAAGTATCCGGTCTCTTCGCACGTCGCTCCTTCAATATCGAGTCTCTGGCCGTCGGAGAAACCAATGATCCGGAAGTATCCTGCATGACGATTGTTTCCTCCGGCAGTAAACAGACGATGGAACAGATCGAAAAGCAGCTTAATAAGAAACTCGATGTGATCAAGATCAAGAGTTTCGAAAACTGGCAGAGTGTTACCAGAGAACTGATTTTGATCAAGCTGCGCTACAACAAGTCCAACCGGGAAGAGATCCTCAGCATCTGCACGCTGGCAAATGCCGAAGTGGTCGATGCCGGGAAGCGGACAATGATGATTCAGATGTGTGATACCCCGGAAAAAGTACAGATGCTGCTGGATCTTCTGGCTGGCATCAGTATCGTTGAAGTAGCCCGAACCGGAACGCTTGCACTGCAGCGCTGCGTGGATACGGAGAAATGAAATATTTTCAGAAATATTTTCATGATTCTTTCTTTACAAATGAAAAAAGAAAGGTTACTATTTTCCCATATTGTAAAATATAAATAAATGCACTCAACGGGGAGTGGCGATGAAACAGCCCGAAACAGAGAACTGTCGGCTGGTGCAAGACAGAATCGGAGTTCTGAGCAGATCACCCCGCAGCTAATTCGCTGAACCGGATCAGTAAGCGAATTCGGAAGACACCGTTATCAGAGTCTACGGGTTGCAGGACCCGGATGAGAGGTCATGGTCACATGACAATAAGAGTGGTACCGCGGAAGAACAGGCTTTCGTCTCTTGGTGAGAGAAAGCCTTTTGTTTTTTGGAGATGAATATGGTGACATTGGACAGGGTTTATCAGGCGGCATTTACATTAAAGGAAGTAGCTCGGAAGACAGACCTGATTGCGGCAGAGAAGCTCTCCGCAGACGGCAATCTGTTTCTGAAGACCGAGAATCTTCAGACGACCGGCAGTTTTAAGGTCAGAGGTGCCTACTTCAAGATCTCGCAGCTGACACAGGAAGAGAAAGATAAGGGAATCGTGGCCTGCTCGGCCGGGAATCACGCCCAGGGTGTGGCAATGGCGGCTACCCGGATGAATACCCGTTCGATCGTCTGTATGCCGGACAGTGCACCGATCATGAAGATCGAAAGCACAAAGGCACTCGGCGCAGAAGTATGCCTGGTCAAGGGGACCTATGACGATGCCCATGACAAAGCGGTCGAACTGCAGAAAGAAACCGGAATGACCTTCATTCATCCCTATGATGATCCGGATGTCATTGCCGGTCAGGGAACGATCGGCCTGGAGATCCTCGAACAGCTGAGCGATGTTGAGGCCGTTGTCGTGCCGGTTGGCGGCGGCGGACTGATCGCAGGCGTTGCCTTCGCGATCAAGAGCCTGAAGCCCGAATGCAAGGTGTATGGCGTACAGGCTGCCGGTGCAGCTTCCATGTACAATTCCTTCCATGATCATAAGCGGGAAGTGCTCGATCAGGTATCGACGTTCGCAGATGGCATCGCAGTCAAGAATCCCGGCGAACTGACCTTTGAAATGATAAAACAGTATGTTGATGATATCGTGACGGTCACGGAAGATGAGACCGCAGCGGCGATCCTGGCACTGATGGAAAAACAGAAAGTTGTCGCAGAAGGCGCCGGAGCAGTTCCGGTGGCGGCAGTCATGTTTGACAAGCTTCCGGTACACGGAAAGAAGACAGTATGCATCGTATCCGGCGGAAACATCGACGTCAACATTCTGTCCCGTGTCATCACAAGAGGCCTTGTGATGAGCGGACGGAATACGACGCTCATGATCGCATTGACCGATAAGCCGGGCCAGCTGCAGGTTGTAAGCGAAATCGTTGCCTCCTGCGGTGCGAATGTCGTATCGGTTTATCATGACCGCAGTGATACCAACATGGCGATCAGTGACTGTTACCTGCGGCTGGGTCTTGAAACCAGGGATCGGGAACAGATCAATGAAATCATTAAAAAACTGAATGAAGCGGGATTCACCCGCGTCAAAGAGTATTCATAAAAAAAGGGGGAGAATAATTATGGCAAAGGAAATTGCAACGAAAAAGGCACCGGCGGCAGTCGGACCGTACTCGCAGGCACTGGAAGTCGGACCGTTTGTATTCTGCAGCGGACAGATCCCGCTGAATCCGCAAACCGGCGCGCTGGAAGGCGACACTGCCGCAGAGCAGGCAGAACAGGTATTCTGCAACATTGAAGCGGTTCTTGCGGAAGCAGGGCTTTCGATGAAGGATGTTGTGAAAAGCACGGTATTCCTCTGTGATCTGAAAGACTTTGTCGCAGTCAACGAAGTTTACGCCAGACATTTCGTAAAACCGTATCCGGCACGTTCCTGTGTCGAGGTAAGTGAACTGCCGAAAGGCGCAATGGTCGAGTGCGAAGTCATTGCCGCAAAAAGTGAATAAAAAAAGCCGGGTGCTCAGAGCACACCGGACTTGATCTGTTCGATAAACTGTCTTGCGACACGGGGCGTTCTGCCTCCGGCACGAAGCGCAAACGCTTCTGCCTTCTCGGCAAGTTCTTCGGGGTCAACGGACAGCCCGTATTCATTCGCAAGGGCCTTCACGATATAGAGGTACCGGTTCTTGTCCGGTTTCTGGAACGTCACGATAAGGCCGAAGCGGGCGGACAGGGACAGCAGTTCCTGACGGGTATCGCTCTCATGGAGATCATCCTGGAAGCGGTCGGAAACCGATTCCTTCACAAGATGTCGGCGGTTGGAAGTGGCTGCGATGATCGTGTTGGATGCCTGACGGCTCACGCTTCCTTCCAGGATTGCCTTTAAAGAAGCGAAGTTGTCATCGTTGGAAGAGAAGCTGAGATCATCAATGAAGATGATGAACTTCAGCGGCAGACTTGCCAGCTGTTCCAGCAGATTCGGAATGAAGAAGAGCTGATTGCGGCGGACTTCCACAAGCCGGAGTCCGGCATCCCGGTATTCATTGGCCAGTGCCTTGATCGTACTGGACTTGCCGGTTCCTGCATCACCATACAGCAGCATATTCACAGCTGGCTGCCCGTTCAGCAGGGCTTCGACATTGGCGACGATCTTCTGCCGTTCTGCCTCATAACCGGGCAGATCAATCAGGCGCTGGGGATCGGGATACTTTACCGGAACGAGTTCATCGCCGCGGAGTGTGAAGACGTGATAGTCCGCATAGATTCCGTATCCTTTGCGGGAAACTTCTTCCAGACGGCTCTGATAAGATTTGGAAAGATGCACTGCGGAAGTCTTCCAGGGCGTGAAGAACTGAGTGGCAGGGAATGGAAAATCCTCCAATGTAACCGCTGCCAGCTGATCGAGAAGTTCCAGTTCCCGAGCCAGAGCGGCATCGATTACCGGACTGGCTTTCGAAACAGCCTTCAGACGTACGGCGATATTCTCGCTGTGCAGTATCGCATGGGCGAGATATTCGCTCCAGTTATCACCTTTGGAAAACAGGCTGGATTCAAAATCCGCACAGGCATTCACAAAGTCGGAATCACTGCCGGCGTTCAGCAGTTCGTCGAATCGTTGAATAATCGGATCCTTGAGAAGATCCCGGAATACTACCAGCGAATGCATGCGCAGACGCATCGAATGAAGATCTACCATAAATCACCTCAGATATTTCTGAATCAGTATATTCTAAATTAACCGTAAAACAAAGGAGGACACTACTTCATGAAACTCACAGGATCACAGATTTTTGTGGAAGTGCTCGTGGAGCAGGGTGTAGATACACTGTTCGGCTATCCGGGCGGTGCAGTTCTGAATCTGTACGACGAACTGTATAAGAATCAGGATAGGATACATCATTACATGAGTGCCCATGAACAGGGCGCAAGTCATGCGGCAGACGGATATGCAAGGGCAACCGGAAAGACCGGCGTCGTATTGGCGACCAGCGGTCCGGGCGCGACCAATCTGGTTACGGGAATCGCCACTGCATACATGGACAGCGTGCCGATCGTAGCCTTCACCGGCAACGTCGGAACCGCAGGGCTCGGTAAGGATTCCTTCCAGGAGGCCTACATCGAAGGAATCACGATGCCGATCACAAAGCACAACTACACGGTTCGCCATGTGGAAGAACTCGCAGACATCATGCGGGAAGCCTTCCGGATCGCCCAGAGCGGAAGAAAGGGACCGGTGCTGGTGGATATCCCGAAGGATATCACGGCAGCTTCCTGTGAATTCACGCCGGCAGAACCGGTTCAGGCAAACGTACCGCAGGAATATGATCAGGAAGCGGTAAAGAAAGCTGCAGAGATGCTGAACCAGGCAAAGCGTCCGATCATCTATTTCGGAGGCGGCGTCATTCTCTCAAGAGCCGATGAGGAGCTT
>JAEEPV010000133.1 GCA_016284975.1 Solobacterium sp. | reverse complement strand
CAATCAACCGTCTGAGTGTTGCAGGAATGCAGTAATACAGACGAGAGACAGAACCAGGAGGAATGGAAATGGAACTGATACAGAGTTTTTCCGTAGACCATACCCGTATCGTTCCCGGTATTTTTACAAGCCGGGTCGACCATCTGGGTGACTATGCCGTAACGACCTATGATGTACGGCTGAAACGTCCGAACCGGGAGCCGGTCATCGATATTCTGGCGATGCATTCGCTGGAACATCTGATCGCAACTTATCTTCGCAACGATCCGGAATGGAAAGACGAAGTAATCTACTGGGGGCCGATGGGCTGTCTTACCGGGTTTTATCTCATCCTGAAGGGAAACCGTCCTTCCTCGGAGCTCTATGATCTGATGTTAAAGGCATTCCGCTCGGTCAAAGAGGCAACGGATGTGCCGGGCACTGCTCCGGAAAACTGCGGGTACTGCCGCATGCACAACCTTGAGATGGCGAAATGGTACGCAGACGAATTCGCTGCCTATCTGGAAGCCAATCAGGATAACAGCCTGATCTTTGAGTATCCAAAGACCGAACGGCTCATAACCGAAAACGGCCAGCACTTCTACGATTCCTGATTTCAGGACGATCGCGTATCTTATGTGAAAACAAAAGAAGCTGTCAGGAACTTCCGATCATAAACCGGAAGGAAGTACAGCTTCTTTTTCGGTTGGTGTCAGAGAAACATTACCATATAATGCGGAACCGTTCGTTTCACACCGTCTGTACCAATGTTGCCATTGACCAGTTTCCATGCGGAAGAAGGCTGATAGCGTCGAATGAAGAAATTCAGAGAAATGGTTGCGGTATTGCCGGCTTTTACTTCGATCGGAATAACTTCTCCGTCTTTTTCGATGATGAATTCAGTCGCATGATTATCATCCGGCTTCCAGTAGTAAAGAGTATATCCGTTTTTTTACAAGGCATTCTGCTGCGGCGTTTTCATAGATACCGCCTTTTGCGCTGCCTTTCAGGGTGTTGTTCAGCAGTGCGCGTTTTGTCTCAAAACCATACAGCGCACAAAGAAGACCGGTGTCATTAATATAAAGTTTGAATTGTTCCGGTATGGAATTAGCCATTAAAGGAAGATTGGCTTCATGCACATTGAAACAGGGGTGGACCAGAGAGGAGTCGATAAGCCATCGAACGCTGCCGCCGTATTTTTTTGAAGTCTTACCTTTTTCAACCGTAGAATACTGAAACTTCTTCAGTTCCCTTGCCAGCTGTCTTGGGATTGCATCATAACAGTCACGCACTTTTGTTTTTTCTGCTCCTTTGGCATGTTTAGAAATATCCAGATGATAGTTATCAAGGATACGGTTCTGAACTCGGGTCACTGCATTAAAATCATGGGTTGTCACATAATCCGAAACTGCTTCGGGCATCCCTCCTACAACCATATATTCCCGATACAGTTCTTCATATTTCCGGTTGATATCTTCCGGTACAGCTTCCATCGTTTCAAAATAAGACCGGAGCATTTCAATCGCATCGTTTCCATAACCTTCTGCCCAGAGAAATTCTTCAAAGCTGAGAGAATACATGGTCAGGAAATCTTCATAACCGGTTGGTACTGATTCCGGCTGTTCAACATTCCGGTCTCCGTCTTCACCATAGGAAAGACCGAGCAGACTTCCGGAACTGATGACATCATAGCGTCCGTCTTCTGCAAGAAATTTAACGGCGGTTCTTGCATTTCCGCAGTTCTGAATCTCATCCAGAAAGATCAGCGTATTTCCGGGGATGAGGGAGAGGTTCGGAATCTGTGCACTCATACGCTTGTAGATTGTATCCGCATCAAGATCCCCGCTGAAGATTGTTTTCAGCAGGGGATTTCTGAGAAAATTGATCTCCACAAAGGACTGGTATTCATTCTTTCCAAACTACCGGATAATGAAGGTCTTTCCTACCTGGCGGGCACCTTTCACCATCAGGCACTTATGAGAATGCGTCTGTTTCCAGTTCAGCAAATCCTTGTAGATTGTTCGTTTCAGCATCATTCACCTTTGTTTGATACGCTATTTATAAGCTGTTCAGACGCATTTTCAAACGAAAAGGAATAAAAACGGATATTGAAATCTTCGAAAAAGGAATAAAATCGGAACATCTAAGTCAATAATTTGTACTTGTCAAGTCTGGTGGACACGAAAAACGTTTTTTGAAATATTGAATTTTTAATAGTAGACACCTGAGAGTTTTTTTCTCAAATAATGTTTTTAATTGCAGACATATCTGAAGCTTTTTCTTCAATTGCGTTTTCAGAAGTAGACACGTCCTTTTCAGCCGTTGAAATGCCTTGATTCTTCCCTCTTTCAGCCTTCCTGGCTCTTTTCTTTCGGACGAATTTCGGCTCCTCGGTCAGTTCACGCTTGGAAAAAGTATCCTTATGCTCTATCTCTCCACGACGGAATCGCCCGTAGTAATTGTTCGGTGTGTCATATCCCAGTGCATAGCACGGCCGCTGCTTGATATAGAACTCGACGTATCTCTCGATGACCTTGCATATCCGGAGGAATTTCGAAAGCTGCTTCGTAGATTATAATGAAAAGAGAAAAAGGAGATTTAACGGTATGGAAAAGATGAATCCGGAAATTAATGAAGAGAGTCTGGAACGAATTGCCGGAGGAGCTGCCTCGGAATCAGCTTTCAGGATTAATGTTGATTATTCAATGTATTCTCAGAAAGACCCCGGAAATCGGAAAATGCGTCAGTTTCAGTCCTATGTGGTATCACCGGATGAAACGGTAGGTCATATTGAGCAGAGAACCATTGAACACTGCTGGTGCCAGGGCGGAACTGCACAGACGTATTACAATGGTGCGCCGGTTCGGAAAGAAATGACAATGGCTCAGCTTGGCATCAAAGAATACGAAATACTGAAAATGGATCTTACCCTTTGGGGATACAGCTGGTAAGCATTAAGCATAATGACAAGGGAAAAGGAGAAATAAACATGGAAAAGATGAAACCGGAAATTAATGAAGAGAGCCTGGAACGGGTTGCCGGAGGAGCGGCCAGTGAATCATTCTTTAAGATTGAGGTGGATTATGTGGCACATTCTCAGAAAGATCCTGAAAATGGGGATGTTCACATGTGCATGACCTATGCGGTAACACCGGATGAAACGGTAGGTCATATCGAACAGAGAACCATTGACCATTCCATGTGCGAAGGAGGAACTGCACAGACGTATTTCCGTGGTGCACCGGTCGCCAAAGAAATGACAATGGCTCAGCTTGGTATCGGAGAATACGAAACTCTGAATATGGAACTTACCCTCTGGGGATTTGGCTGGTAAGCGTTATACCGAAATCAGATACAGGGGCTGCCAAAAAGCAGCCTTTTGTATGAGTGAAGGAACCGGAACCTTTTGGAAAGGATTGAGATACTGGAAATAACTCCCTTATTATTAAAGGGACCGAGCAGGCAGACAGGAGAACTGTATGCCCTCAGGGAGGAACAGATGAAGAAAATGATTACAGCCATAGCTGCAGTCATTCTCATTACGGGTACCGTATTCGTAAATGCAGAAGGAACCATCGGAACTGCAGGCATTGTTATGGACTTTAACGGTGACGGTACGACGGACGCAAAAGACTGGGATGAAATGCGGACGTGGGTCACAAATTACAAAATGGAGGAAGGGGACAATCGCTATTACGGCGGTCAGGAAGTACCGGCATCCATCAATCTGCTGATTGACCGGGATTATGCCAGTGATGTGAAGTATACCGGTGAAGTGGATGTCGCTTCGATCAGCCAGTATTATCTTCCGACGATCGGATCTACGACCGGCATCAAGGACCAGAGCCCGTTTGGTACCTGCTGGGCGTTCAGTACAATCGCCACACTTGAAAGCAATCTGCTTCACAAACGGCACGGCAACGCAGGCGTGATCAATCCCGACGCATTCGAGATGAACCTTAAAAACGTCTCTAAGGAACTGGATCTCAGTGAGCTTTATCTTGCATACATGAACATGGAGCTGATGTGGGACGGATCTCAGAAGGGGGAAGGCGATGAACCGCTGAACCCGGAAGAGAAGAATTCGCATTTTTCAACCGGCGGTTTCAGCTCCAGTTCGCAGGATCTGCTTACTGCGTGGATCGGCCCTCTGGCAGAATCACAGGAACCGTATAAACCGCTGGATGGAAAAGATACCTACGGTCTGTTAAACGAAGAAGACCGGAACGCTGCACCGCTTGCCCATGTACAGGAATTCCTGTATCTCGACAGTCCGTCCTGCTACACCATCAACACAGACCGTCAGAAATATGAGTATAAAAGCCAGCGGGAAGATGCGGTAAATCTCATCAAGCAGGCAGTCATCGAGCATGGTGCTCTGATGATGAGCTATCAGGCAGACACCTCTTCGCCAGGTGAAGGCGGAAACAGTGACTTTATGAATTATGAGTATTTCTGCCAGTATGATGATTCCTCGGATATCGCTATGAACCATGCGGTTACCCTTGTCGGATGGAATGATAATTATCCGCGGGAGAACTTCAAAACAGGAAAAGGCGGTATGCCGAAACAGAACGGTGCCTTCCTGATCAAAAACAGCTGGGGCAGTTATGAAACCAACGTCGAAAAATACGGAGACCGGTTCATTGAGGTATATGACAACTTTGCGAAGACTCCGGAAGGAAGAGATCTGCTGCTGTCATTTAACTACGGCTTCCCCGATGAAGAAGGCCATGGGACCGGGTATATCTGGGTCAGCTATGAAGACCATTCGATTTTCAGCTTCTCGGCAGTTGTCGGGGATGATGCGGCAGACGGTTTCGACTATGACCATATCTATCAGTATGATTTCACGAACCCGGTAGCGTTTGAGCCGATTTCACTTCCTACCGACAATGCAGAAACACTGGTTGCCAACATCTTTACAAGTGAACGGGATGAAACCCTTGCGGCAGTATCTGTTTATGCGCCGGAAAACAATACCGAAGCAGAAATCGAAGTATACCGGGTAAGCGATGAGAATCAGGATCCTACATCCGGGGAACTGCTTGCGGCAGCGACCGCTTCCTTTGACCACCGGGGCTTCTATACGGTTAACCTGGAAAAGCCGGCGGAACTGAAACAGGGTGACCGCTT
>JAEEPV010000003.1 GCA_016284975.1 Solobacterium sp. | reverse complement strand
TCTTGGACAGGGGTTCGACTCCCCTCATCTCCACTATGAACAAACAGGACCGAAAGGTCCTGTTTTTGTTGATGGATCAGATGATTAATGCAATATCAATATTCGGTTCCGCCTAATTCTGCGTAATGTTTCAGAAAAGGATCACAAATCCTGAGGTGCCGCTTTGCGAATTCTTCCTCAAGACTGTAGTCACCTGTCTTGTTCACGCGGAACAGAGCTGCTCCGCAGCAGGGGCAATACCCCTGCGTCTTAATTGTCTGAAATACAGTGTACTTGTATTCTTCCGGGTTCTCAAAGCTGCTAATGCCGCCGTTCACTTGGGAAGTAGTATCATCCGCGATATTTCTGTTTTTCTCCATACATTGTTTTCCTTTCTCCTAAGTGGCTTAGGTTCGTAATCAATTGTGACCAAAGATTCATTATGTGGTCACTTGGCAATACTTCATTGTAATGCCTCTATTTTAATTAATCATGCATAATCAGTTTATTGCTGAGTTGATAAAAACCGCTTTATAATGTCATAAATATATTATGAAAATGAAGAGTCGAACCAAAGTCAGAATTGCCTTCCTGGCAGCCCTTCTTGCAATCATAGGAATCTATGGTCTGAGTGTTCGGAAAACGGAAATCTATAACCGTACCGTTCATCACGATACGATTTCGGGTCCGCCGCTGTTTTCGTCTGCAGTTGCCAGAGGAAAAGATGTTTCCGTAAATATCCAGACGCGCAATGACACCTGGAACAAGATATTTGACATAAAGAACGAAGGGCTGACGGAAGAAAATGTTCGGGCCTATACTTTTGATTTCCTTATTTCGAACAATACAAAGGATGAGGTGTCTGACTTTACCTTCAAGATGACATTCTCAAAGGATGTATATCTTTCTTCTGCCTGGAACGGCTCACTTGAAATCCACCAGTTTTCTTCCGGAACGGAAGTAGTCGAAACGATTCCTGATCTGCGTAAATACGATCCGGATCAATATAATCTTGAGACATATACGACAGACGGGGAATCCTTCATTGTCATGCATAGGAATGATTATCTGGTCTATCATCCTGACACTGGTGTGAACGCTATGGAAGTCCCGATTCGTGCTCACGAAAGTACTTCACCCGGTATCATTATGTATGTCGCAATCGGTAAGGATCTTCATGACTCGGTTCTGGATATCAACTTCACTCTGCATAGGATGCTGACGAGCGAACCACTGTTTTGGGCGTCGGTTGCACTTCTTCTGATCTGGCTGATCGCGCTCATCATCTATGAAATTACTTCAGCACAAATCCGCAAGTATGCACTTCGCCATGAGCGCGATAATGAGATTATTCTTGAATCCATCGAAACATTCACCGGCTTCATCGATGCGAAAGACCCATATACAAACGGTCATTCCAAACGTGTCGCAGAATACACCCTGCAGATTGCCAAAGAAATGGGATTCCATGGAGAAGAGCTGGATCGTATTTATTACACCGCTCTGCTTCACGACTGTGGCAAGATCGGCGTTCCCGACAACATTCTTGGAAAGCCTGGAAAGCTGACAGATGAAGAGTTTGAAATCATCAAGTCTCATACCGTTCGGGGTGGTGAGATTCTTCACAGCTTCAAGAGCCTTAAGGATGCCGATGAAGGCGCTCTGTATCATCACGAGCGTTATGACGGCAAAGGCTATCCGGAAGGAAGAGCCGGAGAGGGCATTCCTCTGATTGCCCGTATGATCTGCGTAGCGGATTCCTTTGATGCGATGAATACAAACCGTGTCTATCGTAAGCGGCTTACAAAAGAGCGCATCATTGAAGAAATTGAGACAAACAAGGGCAAGCAGTTTGATCCGAAAATTGCCGATATCATGTTGAAACTTCTGAAAGAAGGAAAAATCTCAATGGATAATCAGGCTGTTGATGCCAAGGCGGAATAAACAATTCTGTTCCTGAGGGACTGGGGCATCAACCGTACAGTAAACAATAAGATGAAAGGATTACGGATACGGCAATGTTCCATTTTCCCCATTCGAAACAAGTACAAGAAAAAGGCTGTTAAGCCTTTTTCATATGTTCCAGTTCGAATGAGAAGCCATGTTCCGGCAAGATGCTCTGCAGACTTTTGTTTTGCTGTTTTTGGTTTTTATCAGAAAACTGCAGTCAGAACATCGTTGGTTACGATACCATTACCGCCAATTGAACCACCGGTGATTTCAGTGCCATCTGGTTTATACAGATGTACCTGATCCTTGTCCTCGAGTCGGTAAGTGTCCGCAATTGAAGCCTTAATCCGGCTTACAAAGTCTGTATCCCAATACGTATAGGGAAAGGTGTTTCTCCATGTAGAACCCTGATAGACTTTGACTTTGAAGCTGATCGTATATTGCTTGGCTGAATCAGCAGTTTCGGTTGTTCCGCCAGCAACTTCTTCCAGATTATCGTGTTTTACTTCTTCCATAGAACCAATTTGGCAGGGAAACACAAGGGCTGGACCCTTGTCGGAACTGCCATTCTCCTATTCTATTTTGTTTCCGCAGGTGCACCGTTAAGTGCAGCCATCTCCCGTTCTGAATATTATGAATTCATTTAATCAGTTTTTGCAATAAATAGAACCAATTGGACAGAATTTGGTATTGTACCCGCAGTGAACACGGGAATCAAAATTGATTTGAACGAAACTGCCGGCAACAGAGATTGACGCAGAAAGAACTACATCGTATTATTCGCTTAGAGACAAGGGTGTCTTCTGGTATATAGCCAGATGATGCCCTTTTTCCGTTTTCTGGGCAGAAGAATCTTTGAAAGTAATCTGTTTTTCCTGAGCGAACATATGCAGGAGGTTTGTTATGACAGCGTTTGAGAAAATCTGCAGCGGGATTCCCGCAATGGATGAAGCACTGGATTATATCCGGATGGGGGATAATGTTGTCCTTCGGGTATCTTCTCTTTCGGAGTTCCGGGAGTTTGCGCGTCCGTTTGCGGAACAGGCGATCCATGACGGCCGGAAGATGATTTATGTGCGCTTTGCGAACCATGAGCCGATTCTGGAACCGACAGAAGGACTGAAGATCGTTAACATCAGGCTCTCTCATCTCTTTGAAACCTTTACGATCCAGATTCATAAACTGATTGAAGAAGAGGGGCGGGATGCGTTCTATGTCTTTGATTGCCTTTCTGAACTGGAGGAAGCCTGGGCGACAGATCTGCTCATGGGAGATTTCTTTCATCTGACCTGTCCGTTTCTGTTCATTCTCGATACGCTCGCTTTCTTTCCGGTATTACGGGGACCTCACTCCAATGAAG
>JAEEPV010000132.1 GCA_016284975.1 Solobacterium sp. | reverse complement strand
GTGATATGCCACAAGTTTCTTTGTCTTTTCATCATAGGGACGGCTCTTTTTCGCCGGGCCCATCATGACACGGTCGATCGCTGCATCGATCTGAACCAGGCCCATCTCTTCGACTCTGTCTCTTACCGCAAGGATCGCCGATTCATTCAGTACGTTTTCAAGATCCGCACCGGAGAAGCCCGGTGTCCGTTTGGCCAGAGCGCCCAGCTCGACATCTTTGGCCATCTTCTTGTTGCGTGCGTGAACTTTGAGAATCGCTTCTCTTCCCTTCCGGTCCGGAAGCGCAACGGTGATCTGCCGGTCAAATCTTCCGGCACGAAGGAGCGCAGGGTCAAGAACGTCCGGACGGTTGGTTGCGGCGATGACAACAATACCGCTGTTGTCCTGCATGCCGTCCATTTCAACCAGAAGCTGGTTCAGCGTCTGCTCACGCTCATCGTGACCACCGCCGAAACCGGCGCCTCTCTGACGGCCGACCGCATCGATCTCATCGATAAATATAATGCATGGCGCAGTCTGTTTCGCATGGTGGAACATGTCACGGACACGGCTCGCACCGACACCGACAAACATTTCAACGAAATCCGAACCGGAGATGGAATAGAACGGAACATTGGCTTCGCCGGCAACTGCCTTGGCAAGCAGTGTCTTACCGGTACCGGGATGACCGCACAGCAGAATTCCCTTCGGGATTCGTGCACCCATCTTCTTGAACTTCGCCGGATACTTCAGATAATCAATGATCTCCGCCATCTCCTGCTTTTCTTCATCACAGCCGGCGACATCATCAAATTTGACTTTGGTTTTATTCTCCAGACGGGCTCTGGACTTGCCGAACTCAAAAGCCTTGGCATTCGCACTTCCGGCCCCATTCATCCGGTTCATCATCCAGATACCCATGATGATCACAACCACCAGCGGTATCAGGGAGAACATCAGATCCCGGAAGGCATTGCTTGCCTCGGAATCCATGATGGTAAGTTCTGTATGATCCAGAGAATCCAGCAGCCGCTCCACCGAGGAGTCCGTTGCGGGGACTACCGCGTTGAAGTTAACACTTTTTTCTCCGTCTTTATAACTGCCCTTGACCGTTACGACGTTCGAACCGATCGAAAGAACCGATTCCTCGACCTTCTTGTTTTCCAGAACATCCATCAGCTGGTCATAACTCAGGTTCTGAGAAGCCGCAGGCTGATTCAGGGAAAACAGACTGAAGATCGCAACCAGTACGATCAGATATGGCAGATAATTCCAGATTCGTTTATTGTTCTTATTCTGCATTCTTTTTTACTCCAAATAAATCTCAGCGGTATACCTCTTCTTTGGGGATACCGACAAACGGCAGTGCCCTGAACCGCTGGTTGTAGTCCAGACCGAATCCGATCACAAAGTAATCATCGATCTCGAAGCCGACATAATCCGCTCTAACATCTACCACACGACGGTCCGGCTTATCAAGCAAAGTGACCACTCTGACACTATGCGCACCCTTGTTTCGAAACATGCCCATTACAGCGTTGATGGTACGGCCGGTATCGATGATATCTTCCACGATCAGAATATCTTCGCCCTCAGCCGATGTCTCAAGATCCTTGATGATCCGGATGTCTCCGGTGCTCTTGGTGCCGGCATAGCTGGTAACATCCATGAAATCATACTGAATATCGAGATCAATATATTTCATCAGTTCCGCCAGAAACGGTACCGAGCCCCGCAGCAGGGCAACCAGAAGCGGTTTTTCATTCCGTTCAGAATACTCTTTGGTAATCTGTCTGCCAAGTTCCTGACAGCGTTCACGGATCTGTTCTTCTGTGACCAATACTCTTTTTACCTCATCTCTTATTGACATAACCGCCTCCAATTATTCATACGACGATAATTGTATCACAGAAAAGGTAGGGCTTTTCGAATAATGGCCGCAATCACAGCCCAGTCCCGGCACCAGGATGACCGTCCCTTTCGCATTTGCGACAACCGGCCAGGAAGGACGCTCAAACAGCGGAATATGACGGTCGATGAAGAAACGGTGCACCGGTTTGGTGCCAAAGCGCATCCGGATCTTATCCCCGCTTTGAACACTGCGGATCGTCAGCGGGAAATCCGCTTCCGTCACCGTTACCGCATTGACTCCGGGAACGCCTTTTTCAATCCGGAAATACGGGCAGGCAAGCGCTGCCAGCTGTTCCAGAGAAGCAGCTGTAAACGCATAGGGTCTGGCGGGTTCTGCCATAAAAAACAGTCCGTCTTTCTGTACCAGCTCGTTTGCGCCGACCGGGATCCGGAAATCCGGTTTGCGGCAGAGGATCCGGTCGATCTCCAGAAGTCCCTTTCGGGAGTAGTTCACGGTATCCGAAAGCACTTCATACAGTGCGGTCAGCCGGTCTTCTTCCTTCCAGTTCCGGTAATCCGCAAGGGATACGTTACCGTTCCGGATGCCTGCCTTCACTCGGCACCGCCGTTCCTGCAGCACCGCGTTTTTCTGCCGGATCTCCCGCAGGACCATGTCCTTTTCAAACGGGCTCATCCCTTCGACAGTTTCCATGCGGATCCGGTTTCTTGTCAGGCTGGGATCTCCGTTTGTTTCATCATAGAATGTCCGGATTCCTCTTGTGCGGCAGTAGTCTTCCAGCTCCTGCTTGGTATAGCCAAGCAGCGGACGGCATACCATCACTCCATGAATCATCCGCTCTTCTTTGAGGCCGTACCAGTCCGGAATCAGGCCTTTTTCTTCCTGCATTAGAAAGGTTTCGATCAGATCATCTTTCTGGTGGCCGGTCAGTACACCCGTATAGCCGTATTCCTGAACGAGGCGCGCAAAAAAAGCATACCGTTTTTCACGGGCGGCCGCCTCAAAATTACCCTCCCAGACAAACGGTTCCTCCTCCACATGGCAGACAATTCCGTGTTCCTTACAGAAGGAACGGATGTATTCCGCTTCTTCCTCTGCCTGCGGGCGGTGATGGTAGTTCACATGTGCACAGGCGATTTCTCTTCCTTCTTCAATGCACATGGAAAGAAGCGCCATGGAATCGGCACCTCCGGATACTGCCACCAGCCATCTTCCTGTTCTCAGATTCACGCAAGCATCGTATCACACTCCCTTCAGGATTTCGATCATCCGTGCCTGGATCGATCGGAACAGGTCGGAATCCGGATCGATATGTGCGCGGACCGTGAGGATCCGGGCAGTATTGATAAAACGCATGTCATTGAGAAACAGGGTGGACGGTTTGTTCAGTCCTTCCGGCTGTCCGATCCGGAACAGATGACTTCCGCTGGAATCCATCAGACCTGCTTTTTCATATGCCTGCGGATTGCTGGTAAGGGGAATTACCATGGCTTTCTTATGAAATACCGACATGACCAGACCGAAATGCTGATACCCCATCTCGTTTAAAAATGTCTGACCGTAGTCCATCCAGCAGATATCCCCCGCTTCCACTGAGATTCCGATCTCCGAACCGCTTTTGCATTTTCCTCTTAATACCCACATCGCCTCCGAACGCATATTCTGTTCTACATAGCCCGGAAGCACCCGGTTGTAGAACGCCTGCCGGCAGCGCATATAATTTCCCCATTCCGGCGGAACCGCCGCATTCGCGGTGCCCTTCAGCAGAGCCCGCGATTCTTCCAGAAATCCCATCTTGATTTCCCTCCTCACTGTTCTCTTAGTCAGAAACAGGAGAAGTCCTCAAAAAAAGATTCCCGGTTTGAGAATCTTTTTCATCACTCTGTTATTCTTTTATCTTTTCCCTGATTTCTTCTTTCGATTCTTCCCTGGATTCTTCCCGGGGTTCTTCCTTTGCTTCGCTCTCTGCGGTTTCTTCTTCCTCTTTCTGCAGGGTATCGACCGGATCTTCTCCGTCTTCCATTTTCGGCCACCCGGTAATTCTGTTTACAAGCGAAAGGATCGGGTGCCAGCGTGGATTGATCATGCCGGTATATTCGATGAAGACATTCGCCGCCAGAATCATGATCAGGATCACCACCAGACCCAGAAGCGGGTTAAAGTAGGTCAGAATCGAAGCCAGTGCAAACATCAGCGTTACGAAATAGAGGATCAGTACCGTTCTGCGATGACCGAGCTTCAGCTTGAACATCAAAACATGATGGAGATGACCCCGGTCTGCCTCCATGATCTTCTGCCCCTTCAGCTTTCTGCGGATAATTGCGATCAGCGTATCGGAAATCGGAATGAACAGGACCAGAATCGGAAGACCGAGTGTAATAACCGCGGTGGACTTGAAGCCAAGCAGCGATAATGCCGCAATCGTAAATCCCATGAACTGCGCGCCGCAGTCTCCGACAAAAACAGATGCCGGATGGAAATTATACGGCAAAAATCCCAGAATCGCACCGGAGAGCGTCAGCGCAATGATACAGACATCTCTGCGGCCCATAAAGAAACCAAGCAGGCCGATGGTTCCGGTTACGATCGTACAGATGCCGGAAGAAAGACCATCCAGACCGTCGATCAGATTGATCGCATTGGTAATACCGATCAGCCAGAAAAACGAAAACAGCTTTACGATGATCGGATTGGAAATCTCAAAGGAAAGAATATGCAGGTTCGCAAGCGACAGATTGCCGACAAACAGTGCCACACAGGCACCGGAGACCTGAAACAGAAGCTTCAGCTTCGGAGAAAGATCATAGATATCATCCAGCAGACCGCCCATGAAGATCAGAAAGCCGCCGATCAGGATTCCGTTCAGCTTGACATCTGCCTGCCAGAGAATGACGAGTGACAACATGAATGCGGCATAGATCGCTACACCGCCAATCCGTACGATTCTGCCATGATGGACGGTACGGGCATTCTCCACGGCATAGATGCCCAGACGCAGCCCGATATACTTGCATACCGGTACCAGAAGAAGTGAGATCACAAACGGCAACATGAAATACGGAAACGCACCGGTAATCAGATTCATGATCCTTCTCTCCTTCCTCTTTCGATTTTCCTATTATAGCATCAGTGGCAGCGATTTCCGCTGCCACTCATAATTACATATAAATAAATGAAATGATAAACGAACCGGACATCCATGCCAGCGCCATTACCATAAGCGCATACAGGATCTGTGCCTGAACCGCATGTCCCTGTTTCAGAAACCGATTGTAGTCCAGTGCGGACATGCCTGCGAAGCTGAGCAGAAACATGACGGCGTAGATACCGGCTTTTACATAGAAATGCGCGACCGCCATGAATTACTTGGTGCCAAAGATACGGTCTCCCGCATCACCAAGACCCGGCACGATATAGCCGACATCGTTGAGATGATCGTCCATTGCGGCAAGATAGATATCGACATCCGGATGCGCTTTCTGAACTGCCTTGACGCCTTCCGGAACACCGACGAGGCAGACCAGTTTGATCTGCTTTGCCCCGCGCTGTTTCATCATATCGATGGCTGCCACGGCACTTCCTCCGGTTGCGAGCATCGGATCAACAACCATGACAATCGACTCATCGAGATTCTTCGGGAACTTTGCAAAATACTCATGCGGTTCCAGTGTTTCTTCATCACGATACAGACCAATGAAGCCAACCTTGGCGGTCGGTACCAGACGACGGATTCCGTCCAGAAGACCAATGCCAGCCCGCAGGATCGGAACGATGACTACTTCCTTTGCCAGTTCATAGCCGGTGCACGGGCCGATCGGGGTTTCGATATCAACCGAACGGGTCGGAAGATCCCGGCAGACTTCATAAGCCATCAGTTCTGCAATCTCATCGAGATTCTCGCGGAAATCCTTCGTGCAGGTATTCTTGTTCCGCATCTGGGTCAGTTTATGGGTAATTAACGGATGATTCAATACTTCGAGCATAAAAATGCCTCCCTGTTTTTTCTATCGTTCATGATAGTCAAATCCGTTTCTGAATTCAACATGGCAGGCAGGAAAATCCGGGAATGATATAATTCACATGTCATGAAAGTCCTGATTCTTCCATCGTTATGTGTGCCGGAAAGCGGTTCTGCCATCATGATTGCACGGAACCTCGCTGCCCTTTTTCATATGGAAGGATATGAAACAGCGGTCTGTTCCGACCAGAAATCCCGTTTCACCGATACTTCGTTTTATATTACCCCCGCCCCTTCTTCTTTACGGCGCATCCGTTTTCGTCTTGGCACCACCATCGAAGAATACATGGATGGTCACGGCGCGTTCAGCACCGGCTGGCTGATGAAGGACTATCAGTATATTCTCGATGCGATCCATGATTTCAAGCCGGATGTCATTTTTGAAATCGAACGTCCCTCTGCGATCCCCGCCGGACGGGCATGCCGGCTGCCGGTTTTCAGTGTGGTAAGCCCCGGCGCATTCCGCAACCGGGAATTTAACCCGGACAAGCTCAACGGGTTCAACGAATTTCTGAGCCGTATCGATCAGGAACAGGTTCTGCGCTATCAGGTTCTTTATCAGAACACGGTCTGTCTCTCATTCGGGCCAAAGGAGTTTCTCTCGTTTCCGCCCGCGTATAAGGTACTTCACTACGGCATGTCCTGTATTGCGCCATTGCCGTATGAACCGGAAGAAAAGCTGAGTATTGTCTTCTCTGAATCTTCCATTTCTTCCCGCAGGCGGCGGCAGATCATAGAGGATGCATTTCTCGGTGCTCCCTATGAAATCTATGTGCTGGCAAAAGGCATGAAACAGGGGAAAAAGGAAAACCTTCACTATCAGAATCCTTCCCGTTATATCACCATTGCGGGAAGCCGTATCTGCATTCATGACGGAACGGATGCGGTTACGCAATACTGCAATGCCCTGGGTGTTCCGCAGCTGATCATTCATGACGATACCTGGCAGCGTTCCTGGAACGGCGCATGCCTGCGGCGCAGCGGCGCGGGGCTGACACTGGAAGAATCTTCTCTTACGATGGAGCGGCTGTATGAAACCTATCGGATAATCGTCTCCGACGACTCCTTCCAGACAAATGCCCGGCGGCTGCAGGAAGAGGCACTCCTGGCCGGAGATCTTTCAGCTGTCACCGGCTTTCTGAAAAAGTGAAGTCATTCTTTCGAAAAAAACATTTCCATAAACCAAAGACAATCACAGCGGGCACGATCGCTGTGATTTTTATGCACAAAAAAAGCCCGGCTGAATCCGTTTCAGCCGGACAGAGATTCTGTTTTCGTGTATAGGCCTGCCTATTCGTACGGATGGGCTGACGTAAGCGCATGAACCTGTTCTTTTATGGAAGCCTTGAGCGCTTCATCTCCCGGATGGTGCAGCACTTCCGATATCCACTTTCCGACCTTGCGGCAATCATCTTCATTAAACCCTCTGGAAGTCATTGCCGCAGTTCCGACACGAATGCCGCTTGTGGTATTTGCCTTCTCCTCATCAAACGGAATGGAGTTCTTGTTTACGGTAATGTTGACCGCATCCAGCTCTTCCTCCGCAGTCTTTCCGGTGATACCGATGGAGTTTTTGACATCGACCAGAATCAGATGATTATCCGTACCGCCGGTCACAAGCCGGAATCCTTCCTGCTGCAGTGTTTCTGCCAATACCGCACAATTGCGGATGACCGCCGCGCCGTATTCCTTAAACTCCGGCTGTTTTGCCTCATAGAGGCACTGTGCCTTTGCGGCAACAATATGACAGAGCGGACCGCCCTGCATGCCCGGGAAGATCGCCTTGTCGACCGCCTTGGCATATTCCTTACGGCACAGGATCATACCTCCGCGGGGACCGCGAAGGGTCTTGTGTGTCGTTGTCGTTACAAAATCCGCATACGGAACCGGGTTCATATGATGACCACCAGCGACAAGACCGGCGATATGGGCCATGTCGACCATCAGGTAGGAACCGCAGGCGTCTGCGATCGCACGGAATTCCCGGAAATCCAGTTCGCGCGGATAAGCACTTGCGCCGGCTAAGATCAGTTTCGGAGAAAGCTCCATCGCTTTCTTCTTCAGATCGTCATAATCGATTCGTTCCGTTTCCCGGTTTACGCCGTAAGAATAGAAATCCAGAAGTTTGCCGGAGAAGCTTACCTTTGCGCCATGGGTCAGATGGCCGCCTGCCGCAAGATCCATTCCGAATACTTTATCGCCCGGCTTCAGCACCGACATATAGGCACCCATGTTGGCCTGGGAGCCGCTGTGCGGCTGAACATTGGCATGATCCGCCCCACACAGTTCACACGCATACGTACGGGCCAGATTTTCGATTACATCCACGTTTACGCAGCCGCCGTAATACCGTTGACCCGGATAGCCTTCCGCATACTTGTTCGTCAGAATCGAGCCGGACAGCTCCCGTACTTCTTTGGAACAGTAGTTCTCCGACGCAATCAGTTCGATGTTTTCGTTCTGCCGGAT
>JAEEPV010000131.1 GCA_016284975.1 Solobacterium sp. | reverse complement strand
TTACACCTACCGGAATCGAAGCAGCGATGACCAGGATCCACAGACGATAGATCTTTTTCTGTTTTGCCTCTGTGATGTTTTTGGAAAACGGCCAGAGCTTTGGCCAGAACAGTACCACGACGGCAAGGATGGACCCCAGCTGAATAACCACTTTGTACATATTCCAGAAGGCCGCATTCGCAGAAGCATCTTCAAATACCTTCAGCGGCATGGCGGTATGCAGAAGGATCAGATGACCAGTACTGCTGATAGGCAGCCATTCGGTAATACCTTGTATGATCCCGTAAAGCAGGGATTTCAGGATTTCTATAATCAGAGACATTTCTTATCATTCCTCGAATAGAACTATTTTATGAAAATTTTAAAATAAAAGAAACGCGCATGTGAATGACAAGCGCGTTCTGTCAGCGGCTCTCAGAAATCAGTTTCCTGATTTCCGGCAGTTTCTGTTCAAATTTATCGAAGGATGCCAGCCTCCATTCCCAGTTGGGGGAACCGATCTTTCCCGGGTGATTGATCGTTCCTTTCGGTCCGATTCCAAGCCAGTCGGCCAGTGGGATGATTACCATCTCAGCGCCGCAGTTGAGGGCAAAATGCAGGAATTTGTCGACTACTGTCTTGCCCTGATAGCCATACTTTTTGAACCAGGACTGAATTGCCCGTTTTCTGTCTGGTTTCTGACGCATGTACCAGGATTTGATCGTTTCGTTGTCATGGGTGCCAGTATAGGCGAGGCAATGCGGTATTTGTTTGTTGTCGGATTTAACAGAGAAGTGGAACTGCAGAACCGTCATGCCCCGGAAGCCATAATGGTCACGCAGCTGATGTACCTGAGCCCGAAGGTCTCCGAGGTCTTCGGCAACAATTTCGATATCAGGATATTTTGTCAGCAGGGTATCAAACAGTTTATACCCGGGCGCCTCGATCCATTTTCCTATAGCTGCGGTTGGGCAGGATGGTGGGATTTTCCAGAAGGTATCAAATGCCCGGAAATGATCAAGCCGGATAATATCAAACAGATTGCGGTTATAACCCAGACGGGATATCCAGAAGGAGAACCGGTCTTTGAGCATATAGTTCCAGTCATAGATCGGATTTCCCCAGCGCTGTCCGACTGCAGAGAAGTAATCCGGGGGAACTCCGGCAATAAAGCGGGGTTTGCCGTTTTTTGTCAGAAGGAAGTTCGGCCGGTTGCCCCAGCAGTCTGCGCTGTCCAGACCGACATAGAACGGGATATCTCCCATGATTTGGATACCGTTCTTATTGGCATAGGTCTTTACCTGTGTCCATTGACGGAACAGATAGTACTGAATAAAACGATGATAGAGGATCGTCTTTTCGTAAGGCTTCAGATCAACCTGCTTCTTCTCAGGGTAATCCCGCATCGGGGAAGGCCACTCGATCCAGCTGCGGAGATCGTTGGCTTCTTTGAATGTCATGAAGATCTCATAGCTTCGCAACCATTTCTGTTCTTTGACCCACTTTTGATAATCCTCATTTGGCACAAAGCGCTCAAATGCCTTCAGCAGATACTTATGCCGGAAATCCTTGATCTTTCCGTAATCAATGGAACCGGTGTTTTTCCTATAATCCGGCACTTCATCAAGGAGACCGTCTTTACGCAGATAATCTAGAGAAAGATACATCTCGTCCATCGCATACGAGGAGAAAGGCTGGTAGGGGCTGTTGCCAAATCCGAGCGGGTTCAGCGGCAGGATCTGCCAGATATCAAACCCGGCCTTTTTTATATCATCTATAAAATGAAATGCATCCGGACCAAAATCACCAGATCCGAAACGATTTGGCAGGGATGCGACGGGCATCAGGATTCCAATCTGTTTATTCATAAGTGTCTCTTCCTTTTTTCTGTGAAACAGTGTATTGTATGCGTTGTTCTACGAAGACGAGCGTTCTTCGTAAAGATGCTGTATTTATTGTAATCGTTTCCGGTAACGTTTACAATATATTTAGGAGGTTTTTATGGTTGAAGAGAAAATTCTCGCTGCGCTGGGCAAACCAGTTGCCGCTGCGACAAATGAAGAGTTGTACAATGCGCTGCTTGATGTAGCACATGACTTGATCCGCGCGAGAGAGAATACGGTTGGCAACAAAAAACTGTATTACATCTCTGCAGAATTTCTGACCGGCCGTCAGCTTGGCAGAAATCTGATCAATCTCGATATTTATAAAGAAGTAAGAGAACTGCTGAAGAAAAACGGCAAAGATATTGCGGCAGTCGAAGACTGTGAACCGGAGCCTTCTCTCGGCAATGGCGGTCTTGGCCGTCTTGCGGCATGTTTTCTGGATTCCATTGCAACACTTGAACTTCCGGGTGACGGCATTGGTCTGCGTTATCACTTTGGATTGTTCAAGCAGGAATTTCGTAAAAACCGGCAGTTTGAGGTTCCGGATCGCTGGCTGACCGATAAGGGCTGGCTGACAAAGACCGATGTCAGCTTTCCGATCCAGTTCAAGGGACGCACCGTGTATTCCCGGATGTATGATCTGGATGTGATTGGTTTTAAAAAAGGACATACAAAGCTGCATCTGTTCGATCTGGATACCGTGGATGAGTCCATCATCAAAGACGGCATCAGTTTTGACAAGACCGATATTGAGAAGAATCTGACACTGTTCCTCTATCCGGATGATTCCGACAAAGATGGACAGCTGCTTCGTATCTATCAGCAGTATTTCATGGTCAGCAATGCTGCACAGCTGATTATTCAGGAAGAAAAGAGACTCGGACATGATCTTCACAGGATGGCGGATCATGTGGCGATTCAGATCAATGATACGCACCCTTCGCTGGTAATTCCCGAACTGATCCGGCTTCTGGTGGAAGAGGGAATATCCTTTAAAGAAGCGGCCGGCATTGTAACAGGGGTTTGTGCCTATACGAACCATACGATTCTTGCAGAAGCACTCGAAAAATGGCCGATGGACTACCTCAACCAGGTCGTTCCTCAGCTGATGCCGATCATCGGCGGGCTGGATTTCGGCACCGTCTGTGCTTATGACGATAATCAGAATCTGAATATTATTGATCGTGACGGCAAGGTTCACATGGCCCGCATGGACATACATTACAGCCACAGTGTCAACGGTGTTGCGGCACTTCATACTGAAATTCTCAAAAATCAGGAACTTCGTCCATTCTTTGAAATCTATGCCGGAAAGTTCAATAACAAGACCAACGGTATTACAT
>JAEEPV010000014.1 GCA_016284975.1 Solobacterium sp. | reverse complement strand
GGTTCCTTTTGCGAAACGAGGATCTTCGAATACACCCATCGGGCCATTCCAGAATACGGTCTTAGCACCTTCGAGCTCTTTCTTGAACAGTGCAATGGTTTCCGGTCCGATATCGAGACCCATAAAGCCATCGTCGATCGCACCAGCCTTGACGGCCTTGATCTCGGTCGGGTTGGAGAAGTCGTTCGCTTCAATGGTATCAACCGGAAGGAACAGCTTGCCTTTGCCCTTTTCCATGAATTCTTTCGCAAGATCCATCTTGTCTTCTTCAAGCAGAGAGGTTCCGATCTGGCCGCCGACTGCTTTTGCAAATGTGTAGGACATACCGCCGCCGATGAGAACCTTGTCAGCGATCTTCAGAAGGTTGTCGATGACACCGATCTTGTCTGATACTTTCGCACCACCGAGAATCGCAACAAACGGACGCTGCGGCTCATTGAGTGCCTTGCCGAGAACATTGAGTTCCTTTTCTACGAGGAATCCGACAGCAACCTGCTTCAGGTTGGACGGAATACCGACAGTGGAAGCGTGTGCTCTGTGTACGGAACCGAATGCGTCTTCTACGAACACTTCACCCAGGCTTGCCCAGTAAGCGCCGAGTTCCGGATCGTTCTTGGATTCACCCTTTTCATAGCGGGTGTTCTGCATGAGAACGATGGTACCGTCTTCCTGTGCTGCAACTGCCTTTTCGAGTTCTTCACCACGAGTCGCATTCACGAATACAACCGGGGCATCCTGAACTTCGGCAAGCCGCTTGGCAACGATCGACATATCGTTCTTTGCCTTGTCTTCATCCGTCTTAACCTTGCCAAGATGGCTCAAGAGCAGAACTTTTGCGCCATTCTCTGTAAGGTAGTTGATGGTAGGAAGCGCTGCCAGAATACGGTTGTCATCCGTAATGACATCTCCTTTGTGGGGAACGTTAAAATCAACACGTACAATTACGTGCTTGCCTTTAACGTCCAGATCCTTAAGAGTAACCTTAGACATAAATTATGAATCTCCTCCTTGTTTTAAGCGTTCCTATTATAACATTTATAACTTTTAACAGTAAACGCAGAAACCGCAATAATCCGCATATTTTCATATCCGTCTCATCTTTTCCTGATATATGATGGAAAAACCACCAGGATTCCCTTCCTCCCTGGCGTAACGTTTCTGATCCGGGTGATCTGATTTTTCTTCAGTCTGCAAATTCTGTTCGCGTCAGATCATTGATCCAGGTTCCTCTGCGGTAATGGATCAGGGCAAACGGAAGCTTGATCGCTTCATCAAGACAAAGCAGTGTATAAACCGTTAACGGCGGCAGATGGAACACGAATGCCGACAAAAGACCGATCGGCACCGCAAAGCCCCACATGGACAGAATATCCAGCCGCATTCCATATCGTGAATCTCCGCCGCAGCGGAAGAAGCTCGCAATCAACAGCGTATTGATCACCTGACCGATCGTATAGATACAGCTGATATGCAGCATATACAGCAGATACTGCCTCGCGGTATCGCTGATCACTACCAGCGACGGTATATAGCCGGAGATCAGATACAGCAGTGCTGCCTGTACCAGCGATACCTGAAAGGTCAGCTTCAGAATGGAAGAGGCATCCCTTTTTGCAAGGTCGGATCTTCCGCTTCCGATTTCCTTTCCCAACAGGATCGCACTTCCGGTCGCTATGCCAAAGCCGACAACCGCCACGATCTCACGGACAATGCCGACAACGGAAGAAGCTGCGACCATATCAGATCCAAGATGACCCATAATCACGGAATTCATATTAAAGGCAAAGCCCCAGATGACATCGTTGATGAAAGCCGGAAGACAATGTCTTCGAAAGTCCTGAAAGAGCTCTGAAGGAATCCGGAAAAACGTACGCGGATCATGGGAAAGGATTTCCTGATGGAAATAGTCATAGCCGCAAATTGCCAGTTCCGTAAGCCTTGCGATGCACGTCGCAAGCGCTGCACCGCGGATGCCCATGACCGGAAAACCAAACAGGCCAAAGATCAGGATCGCATTTCCGATCACATTGATGAGAAGAGCAGTTACGCTGATCCGGGTGGAAAGCGCCACCCGCTCACAGCTTTTCATCGTGGAAAGATACGGCTGGGAAAAGCACATGCAGAGATAGGAAAACGAAACAATTCTAAGATACTGCGCCCCTTCCGCAATCAGCGTCGGATCACTGGTCCAAAACAGCAGAACCTTCTGCGGGATGACAAAGGCAAGCAGCGCAGCCGGAATGGAAAACAATGCCGATATGATCAGTCCGATCCCGAAGATAGAACCGATCGTCTTATAATCCTTTTTCCCCCAGTACTGGCTTGAAAGAATCGTAATGGAAGACGCCAGTCCGAAATAGATGATCGACAGTACAAAATACACCTGACCAGCCAGGGAACCGGCAGACAGTGCGGTCTGGGATACTCTTCCCAGCATGACCGTATCCGCGAAGTTCACAAAGTTGGAGATCAGGTTCTGTATGACGATCGGGATCACAAGAACCGACAGTTCTCGGATCAGGCCTTTTCGGAATTGTTTCCTGTTCATCGGGAAAAAGGATAACAGGTTCCCTCTGAAAAGTCGATTTTGCCAACATAAAAGGCTGTGCTCCAAAGAACACAGCCCGTAAGACATTGCTTTGGATCAGTTGTCCGGCCAGTTGCACAGCTGATAATACAGCTGTTCATAGATGCCGGCACTCTGTTCCCACGATACGTCGGTCGTCATGGCACTCTTGATGAGGCCCTTCCATCCCGGCTTGTTATCGTAATACTGCTCTACTGCCCAGCGCAGGGTGTAGATCATGTCATCCGCGTTCACCGCCCAGAAGCTGAAGC
>JAEEPV010000013.1 GCA_016284975.1 Solobacterium sp. | reverse complement strand
TTAAACTGATTCGTGAAAATCCGGAAATCGTGAAAGAGAATATCCGGAAAAAGTTCCAGGAGGATAAGCTGAAGCTCGTGGATGAAGTGGCAGAACTCGATCAGAAGTTTCGGGAAGCCAAGACCAGAGCGGATTCCCTTCGCGGAGACCGGAACCGGATTTCGAAAGAGATCGGCAAACTGTTTGGCCAGGGACTGAAGGACGAAGCGGAAGCGGCGAAACAGAAAGTAAAAGATCTTGAAGTGGAGCTGCAGAATCTGGAAGTATCCGAAACGGAGCTGGAAGCGGAAATCAAACAGCGCATGATGCTTATTCCGAATCTGATCGATCCGGCCGTTCCGATCGGAAAAGACGACAGTGAGAACGTTGAGATCGAAAAGTTCGGTGAACCGGTCGTTCCGGACTTCGAGATCCCCTATCACACCGATATTCTGGAAGCCCTGGATGGGCTGGATCTGGACAGCGCCCGGAATACTTCAGGTAACGGATTCTATTATCTGATGGGAGATGTCGCCAGACTTCATTCCGCGATTCTTGCCTATGCGCGTGATTTCATGATCAACCGGGGCTTTACCTACTTCATTCCCCCGTTCATGATCCATGGCAGCGTCGTGAACGGTGTCATGTCATTTGCGGAAATGCAGAACATGATGTACAAGATCGAAGGTGAAGATCTCTATCTGATCGGTACTTCTGAGCATTCCATGATCGGACGGTTCATGGGCCGTACCGTGAAAAAGGAGAATCTCCCCTACACGCTCACTTCTTACAGCCCGTGCTTCCGAAAGGAAGTTGGTGCGCACGGAATTGAAGAACGCGGTCTTTACCGGGTTCATCAGTTTGAGAAACAGGAAATGGTTGTTGTCTGTGAACCGGAAGACTCCCCTTACTGGTATGAACAGCTCTGGAAGAACAGTGTTGACTTCTTCCGTTCTCTGGATATTCCGGTACGGACTCTGGAATGCTGCTCGGGCGACCTGGCAGATCTGAAGGTCCGCAGCTGTGATGTTGAGGCATGGTCACCGCGCCAGAAGAAATACTTTGAGGTCGGAAGCTGTTCCAACCTTGGAGATGCACAGGCACGCCGTCTTGGAATCCGGATCAAGGGAGAAAAAGGCAACTATTTCGCTCATACACTGAATAATACGGTTGTCGCTCCGCCGCGGATGTTGATTGCGTACTTTGAGAACAATCTGCAGGCAGACGGATCCGTAAAGATTCCCGAACCGCTGCGTCCGTATATGGGTGGTCAGGAACTTCTGGTACCGGCAGGCACCAAAAAGAATGCACTTTAATCAAAAGGAACCGGAAATCCGGTTCTTTTTGATCTATAGTAATGAAGAACGGAGATAGAATTGTTTCACGTGAAACATTTGTGGGATTTTAAACAAACATTATGGAGAAGTTTCCTGCTGGGGTTCGGAATCACGGCAGAAATCTTTTTTCTCTGCAATATCGGGATGCAGTATCTCAATATTGGCAGTATCACCGGAGCACTGATCGCTATATTACTGATCGGGATTGCGGCCCGGCCCGACTGGTTCAGGAGTACTGCCGGAAAAGTACTGACCGGACTCCTTGCCGTTCTTACGGTGCCGGCAGTTCTTACAACCGGGTTCATGGTATTCGGGATTCCCAAAACCATACCGGCAAACGACAGTACGGTAGTAATCCTTGGATCGGGCGTAAACGAAGACGGGACTCCAACGCTTATCAGTCGTCTGCGGGCAGATGCGGCGCTTCCGTATATATTGGAACATCCGGACGCTGACATCATAACCAGCGGAGGAACTGCTGCACCGGATCGGATGTCCGAGGCGGAATCGATGAAACAGTATCTGATCGAACAGGGCGTAAGGGAAGATCGGATCCATACCGAAACCCAGTCTTCCGATACGGAAGAGAACCTGCGGTTTACCGCGGATCTGATCCGGAACAATCACCTCCGTTCAAATATCGTGCTCGTCACCAGTGACTTTCATTCCTATCGTTCGGCACGGTACGCAAAACAGAATCAACTGCTGGTCTCATCCATTAGTGCACCGACGCCATGGTGGGTTCTGCCGACGTGCTGGATCCGTGAGATGTATGCGATTCTCGATGCCTGGACCGTACATCAGGCATAACATGCGTGCATGGTACGAAAGAAATACTGGAAACCGCAGAACAATCTGCTATAATAACCTATGGCACAGCAGCCATGTATACAACCTGGTCAGGTCCGGAAGGAAGCAGCCATACAAACCTCTGACTGCGTGTGCCGTTTTATTTTTTATGAAAGAGAAAACACCGGAAGACTACATGCGTCTGGCGCTGAGTGAAGCAAAGAAGGCAAGGGATATTGATGAAGTTCCTGTTGGAGCGATCATAGTGCATCAGGGGAAGATCATTGCGAGAGCGCATAATCTGCGGGAGAAAAACCAGCAGGCAAGCGCGCACGCAGAACTGCTTGCGATCCAGAAGGCATCGAAAAAACTGGGCACCTGGTGCCTGAATGAATGTGATCTGTATGTCACGCTCGAACCATGCATGATGTGTTCCGGAGCGATCAGTCTTTCCCGGATCCATCATCTGTATTACGGTACGGATGACCCGAAGGGAGGCGCGGTGATCAGCCGCATGGATCTCAAGACGATTCCGCATATCGGTGCTTATCCAAGAGCGATTACCGGCGGGATTCTGAAAGAAGACTGCGCGTATATCCTGTCGGATTTCTTTCGGGAAAAACGGGAGAAAACAAAACGGAAGAAAAATACCGGGACAACCGACATCCCCGAACCAGCGAACGATGAGCATGCATCGTGTATGTGAATTATTCTTTGAGTAGAATGAAACAGAAGGAGATAAAAAACATGAAACCCGAAAAGAAAGCTGCAGAAATGACAACCGAAGAACTCGCAAAGTATATTGATTACTCTGTATTAAAACCGGAATTCACCGAAGCAGAGATTATAGATCTTACCAAAGACGGTGTCGCACTGGGCTGTGCCACCATATGCATCAATCCGGCTTACATGGATCTGTGCAGACCGTATGTAGAAGGAAAAGAAACAAAACTTTGTCCGGTATGCGATTTCCCGTTTGGCACCAGTTCCACGGAATCCAGAATTGCGCAGGCAAAGATCATCATGGAAGGCAATGAGGATATCATCGGCGAACTGGATATCGTTGCGAATTTCGGACGGATCCGTTCCGGGAAATATGATGAGGTTACAAAGGATCTGAAGGCAGTCGCCGATGAATGTCATAAGCATAATATTCCGCTCAAAGTGATCTTTGAAACGGATGCGCTGAATGAAGAACAGATCCGCAAGACCTGTCGGTGTGCCGTTGAAGCAGGCGCAGATTTTGTCAAGACCAGCACCGGCTTCCTGACCGGCTATGAAGCCCATGGCGCAGTGCCGGAAGTGATTCAGATCATGATGGAAGAAGTTGGCGGCAAGTGCAGGATCAAGGGTTCCGGCTGTATCCGTACACGGGAACATTTCCTGAAGCTCATCGACATGGGCATTGACCGTATGGGTGTCGGATACAAGTCCGTACCGGTTGTACTGGATTTAAAGCGCTGAGGTATAATTCAAAACAGGAACAGGTACATCCACATCTTCGACGAAGAGACGGATGTACTTTTCTGATGAAGTCTTACCATTAATTTGTATAACCGGCTGGAAGGGATGCCTGTGGATTCGCGCAGGCTCTGACATTGTTCCGAGTTTATAAGGGCATCGGTAAGTGGTTTGATCGTTCAGGAAAACCGATTGCGCGTGAGGCATAAACCTTTGGAGGCATCGTGAAAAAGCAGAGGGTTATCGAGCAGGAACACTGCCTTCAATGTGGGAACTGCAGAATGGAATATCCTGCAGGTGCGGTGGAAAGAAGGTAACAGTATGAATGAGAAAATGACACAGAATCAGCGGCTGGATTATCTTGTAGAGGTATTTAAAAAAGATTCTGTTCAATACAAGGATTTGGAAATGCCTGAAGACACCGAAGGGAAACGACGCATTCTTCGGTCGCTTATGAATATCCGTATGCCAAAGGCTGTTTCGGATAATGTGCTCGCTGTTCAGGATGAGTATCTGAGAGGCAGAGCGGAAGAAAAAGGTATCGTGCGTTTATCAGACATCCCGGAAATCCGCGATGGTCTGTCTGTTTGGCAGGGTGATATCACGAGGCTTGCGGTGGATGTTATCGTCAATGCGGCAAATTCTCAAATGCTGGGCTGCTTTGTTCCGATGCACACCTGCATTGACAACTGCATTCACACTTTTGCCGGAGTCCAG
>JAEEPV010000130.1 GCA_016284975.1 Solobacterium sp. | reverse complement strand
ATAACGTGGATGAATACGTGTTTTTTAACCTTTAGATAAAAAAAATAACATATATTAGATGATGAAAGAAGGCTTCTCAAGAACTCGTTAGTTCTTAAGAAGCCTTTCTACCATCTGAACAGTAACCATGAATCATAATCAGGTTCCCTACATGAAGTACGACGATACATATTCCACTCCCTCATCCGGAATCAGGGAAAAGGTAAGTTCAAAGTGCCGGTCGGAATTGCCGGAGGAAACAGGTGTCAGAAACCATGGTGTACTGGTTTTTCGGTTGGGGTTCTGCCATTCTTCCGGAGTATAGAAGATATTCGTCGTGTCATGCCAGAACTGAAAGCGGATCCAGATCCGGTCGGTATCGGGATTGCACTGACCGGTCTTTACATACTGCTCATCAAATTCAGAAAGGGTAATCGGTCCCTGAATCCAGACGTCCTTACTGTAGTCATAGGTGCCGGTAAAGTCAGTCTGATAACAGATCCGATAGGCATATACATCCCCGTAGGCATCGACAACCTCCTGCCAGGAGGAACCTTTCCCGATCCCGCGGGTGGTGCGCATTCTGTATTCGTGGTTCGTCGACATGGAATGAAGACCGATGGTACGAACATTCTGACCGGGTTTTCCGGTTTTCGAATCCACCAGGATATATTCCTCCGGGGCAAGATAGCCGTTTTCAGTCCGATGTTCCAGAAACAAGGTGCTGTTGGATCGCACGAGGTTTCCGGCAATCAGGCAGAAAAGACAGACGACAATTACACAAAATACCTTTAGGAAACCTGTATTTCGGTCTGGTTTCGTCCCTTTTGAAACGGGCGTTTCCATGGAATCATATTCTGTTTTATCCATCGGTTTGACGGATGGCTTTTCCTGTATCTCTGCGGGCATACCATTACTCTACCGCAAAACGGTCAAAATCCTGCGGGAGGTTTCACTTTCGGAAAGAATTGAGGCATTGGCATTAATTGCCAAACCGCAGGACATGTGTGACAATACGAACAGAAATTCATCCAATGAGTGGGCAGGGAGGCATTTCGGTTATGAATGCGGAAAAAGAAAAAATCATTGAGAAGATTACCGTGGTATTCATGTTGGCTTACGGCTTTCATTACTTCGGGTATTTCATTCGGGTCCGGTATTTCAACTGGCTCAGTTCCATGGCGTTTGATGCGGGGTTTGCCCACGCTATGCGGTATCTTGGTCATTTCTTCTTCTTTGGATCGATGATGCTGTATGCATGGGGTGTTAAGAAAGACCGGCACTACTTCTTCTCATTCCTGAAGGAACGCAGTGCAGATAAACTGAAATACGGCGTGCTCGGCCTTCTGTTCGGTGCCTTTCTCATCAGTGTCTGCGTCCTTGGGGCAAGCCTGAATGGTGATATTGTGATCAGAGGTTCCGCCGGAGGAAATCTGGGTGTTCTTCTTTTCGCTGTCTTCTGCGTGTTCTTTCAGTCCATGGTCGAAGAAATCCAGGACAGGGCATTTGTATTTGGCAAGATGTATGAGGAAGGGGTGCCGTTCCTGCCGGCGATGGCCGTAAGTGCATTCTTCTTTTCCTATCTTCATGCGGCGAATCCGGGATACGGCATCCTGCCGTTCATCAACCTGCTCACCTCAGGAGCGATGTATGTGCTGAGCTACCATTATTTCGGAAGCCTGTGGTTTGCGATCACGGCACACACTGCGTGGAACTATATGCAGGATTTTCTGTTCGGCCTTCCCAACAGCGGAAAGCCTGCGGCAGTGTCGTTCATGAGTACAACCGTTAATGGCTCAAGCTTCTTCTATGATGAGAAGTTCGGCATTGAGGGCAGCTGGATGTCGATCATGATTCACATCCTTGCCTGCCTGTTTCTGATTCTCATCGGGCGCTATCTGCAGAGAAAACGTGAGCTTCAAAAAGGGCAAGGAGTCTAAAAACAAACAGGATTTCCAAGGCTGTGGGTTCTTTTCGAAAGGCTTTTGCCCCATCAGAATGATTAAAGCCCGAAAAGGGAATGATTTATCGATCAATACCGTCTGAACTGAAACCAATCGGGATCGCATGACAGTTTCACAGACGATAATAACTGACTGGAGGAATTTCATTATGGCTGACAAGAAAGAACTGCCCCTGGCGTTACTGGAAGTACTGAAAAAGAAAACGGATGAAGATCATATTCTGAGTACGAAAAGTCTGACTTCCATTCTGGAATCGGAATATGACCTGACACTGGAGCGGCGTACGTTATATGCCAATGTTGAACTGCTGAAACAATACGGGCACAAGATCAGTACCTGGCAGGAAAACGGCAAAGGCTATTACATGGAAGAACATCAGTTTACCAAGTCGGAAGTATTCCTGCTCTGTAATGCCATACATTCCAGCAACTTTATCTCAGCCAGAGAAAGCAAACAGATCATCGGAAAGCTGCTGGCCACTCTGAGCAATGCCCAGAGTCATGAATACACCGACAGGGTCTATATGCCCAAGACCGGCAAAAGCGATCATGAGCGGCTTTTGGACAATATTGCGGTGATTTCTTCCGCAATTGAAAAACGCCGTCCGATCCGGTTTGCTTACCTTCACTATAATGAACAGAAAAAACTGGTCGCACGCCGACAGAAGCCGTACGAGGTAGAGCCGCGGTTTATCGTCTACCGCGATTCCCGTGCATATCTCATCTCTACCAGCGATCATCACGAAGGCTTTGCCCATTACCGGATCGACCGGATGGACAGTACCGAGATCCTAAATGACCGGAAGATCCCTCCTCTGTCAAAGAATCTCGATGCGTATGAATATGCCCGGAATATGTACTACATGTTTAACGATGAACAGGTCAACGCCGTTATCCGCTGTGAGAAACGCGTACTGGATCATGTCATCGACACCTTCGGCACCGACTGCAGGATCTTGCCGGATGATGAGAACCACTTTACCCTTCATGTCAAAGGAAGCTCGGCCGGTCTTCTGCTGTTTGCGCAGCAGTATCTGGATGCGGCAGAAATACTGGAACCATCACAGCTCCGCCGGCAGATGGTTCAGAATCTGAACGCTTCTTTGAAACAATACAGAAAGTAGGATCATGCTTTTCCGCACCGCGATCACATCTTAAAACGGAGAACGGATGATGCCATTTACCTTATCGAAAACCAGATACTGCAATGCGATTCAATGTCCGAAAATGCTCTGGCTGAAACAGTATAAGCCGGAGGTTTTTGATGATTCCGTTATGGACGAAGCCGTACTGCAGACCGGCAATGAAGTCGGTGATCTTGCCATGGGCTTATTCGGAGATTTCGTCGAAGTCCCGTATGGGGACTTAAACGAAATGATTCAAACCACCGAAAAGCTGATCCATCAGAAAACGCCGGTAATCTGTGAGGCTTCGTTTTCCTGTGAGGGGCTTTTCTGCAGTGTGGATATCCTGAAGAACCT
>JAEEPV010000129.1 GCA_016284975.1 Solobacterium sp. | reverse complement strand
TTCCAGCATTGCCATCAGATCTTATTACCTCCATAGGAATTGAGACGCTTTTCCCCCCATGCCTGCACACGGGTCAGAACCGTCGAAAACATCAGGTAAATAAATGCCAGTTCAAGATAAAGCGTCATGAACTGATAGGTTCTGCCGGCGATACGCTGGGTCGCAAAAAACATCTCGGCAACCGTGATATTGGCCGCAAGACTGGTATCCTTGACCATTCCGATCAGTGAATTAAACAGCGGCGGGAATGCCGTACGAAATGCCTGCGGCAGAACGATTCTGCTCATGATCTGGACATAATTCATTCCGACACAGTAGCCGGCTTCCATCTGTCCGGCCGGAACCGATTCAATCGCAGCCCGCATGGTCTCAGCGCAATAGGCGCCTTCATTGATTGAGAATACAATCACGGCAGCCGGAAACGCATCAATCCGGACACCGACACTGGGCAGACCAAAGAAAACAACATACAGCTGCACCAGCAGCGGTGTGCCGCGGATCACCCAGATATAAAACCTGGCAAGTTTACGAAGTACCGGAACATTTGCGACCTGCACCATTGCGGTAAGAATCGCGATGACCATCGCAAATGAAAAAGAGATCACCGTCAGGGGAATCGTCACCAAAAGACCAGGCATTAATATTTTCAAAAATGAATCAACGATCAGATCCCAGATATTCAGATATATCAACTCCTTTTATATTGGACTATTCTATCGAAGTACAGACCGATTGTCTTGTATTCTGCCTGAAAAAACCGGATGGAAATTAGTCACATCCGGTTTACAGCTCAGAGTTTTTCTCCGGTCAGAAGCGCATAGGCTTCTTCGTATTTCGCAATTGTCCTGTCGATGACTTCCTGCGGCAGCGTGTATCCGCTGTCCGGATTGGCTTTCAGCCAGTCACGGACAAACTGTTTGTCATAGCTTGGCTGGCTCTTTCCCGGTTCATAGCCATCCAGCGGCCAGAACCGGCTGGAATCCGGTGTCAGCATCTCATCTCCGATCACCACATTGCCGTTTTCGTCCAGACCAAACTCAAACTTCGTATCCGCAATGATAATGCCCTTCTTCAATGCATATTCCGCACAGGCCCTGTACAGTGCAATGGATGCATCACGAATCGTCTCGGCATATTTCTGACCATGGCCGGGGAACTTCTTTTCAAGTACTTCAACCGACTGTTCAAACGAGATGTTTTCATCATGGTCTCCGAGTTCTGCCTTGGTGCTTGGGGTATAGAGCGGTTCCGGAAGCTGTTCACATTCCTTCAGGCCTTCCGGCAGCGGAATGCCGCAGACCGTTCCGTTTTTCTGATAGCTTGCCCAACCGCTTCCGGTGATGTAGCCGCGGACGATGCATTCGATCGGCAGCATCTTCAGCTTCTGACACAGCATTGACCTGCCGCTGAATTCCTCGGTCTGAAAATACTCCGGCATATCCTTTGTATCCACACTGATCATATGATTCGGCAGAATGTCTTTTGTATAGTCAAACCAGAAACGCGACATTCCGGTCAGGATCTTTCCTTTTCCGGTGATGCGATTGTTCAGAATGACGTCAAATGCACTGATGCGGTCACTTGCGACCATGATCAGCTGATCTCCGACATCGTATATTTCTCTTACTTTTCCGCTAGAAACAGGCTGGTATTCTTTCATCTTCAAAAATCCTCCCGCACTATCGTACACCATCAGAAGAGAAGATTCAGCTTCTCTTTCAGAAGATGGATCGTTACATCACTCGACTTACAGGATATTTCACCGTCTGTATGGACCCAGACCGGACGGTCCGTCCTGAAATGGTATTCCCTGCACCGTTCCTCCGATGCATATCGGGTTTCAAACTGTCTGCCTTTGTAAGCCATCGGAAACATCGCAAAGAACTTGAGCGGTGTTACATCGTTGACCGCACAGAGATCGAGTATTCCGTCATCATTTCTGGCATGCGGTCCAAACATGAAGCCTCCGCCTTCAAAACGGTGATTCATGAGGGCGCAGAATACACAGCGGTCCAGCGAGAACGTCTTGTCGTCTGCCTGAATGTCACAGCGAAACGTATTCATTGCAAATACCGTACGGATCGCCTCAGCGATATAGATCAGCTTGCCCAGATGGAGACGGTTGAGCGACTGCTTCATCGGAGAGATATCGACACAGCGGCAGATCTCCGCATCCCAGCCGATGCCGGCACTGACATTGAAGCGCATCCGCTTCTCTTCCTGAATCACAGTCGGATCTTCTTCCTTTGTTTTGGGATCGATGCGGGAGCACTGATTATGGAGGATTACCTCCCCGACATCAATGGAACGTCTCGTCTCTCCCTGCAGAATCGTTCTGATCTGCAGTTCCATGTCTTTCTGCATGCCGATATCGTTTGCGAGATCATTAGCGGAACCGCATGGCAATAATCCAAGCCGGACATGTGAAAAATCCACGATGCCGTTGACCGCTTCATTCATTGAACCATCTCCGCCTACAATCACCAGATTAACATCCCTGTCCTGCCTGGTCAGTTCCTGCGTGATTTCTTTAATGCCGTGCTCTTTTGAGGAATAATGCACTTCATATTCCACGCTGGAAAAGCCTGGCTCCCACTGGCTCCAGAATGCGGAAGTCTTACCGCCGGCTCCGGCAGGATTTACGATAATGTCGAACTTCATGACTATCGGATAAACTTCTTTCCGCTTGAGAAGGCGTCTGCGACAGCTTCTCCGATCACGCGATACGTATTGGATGCACTGTCAAAACAGACCGGCTGCAGTTTGGAAAGATCGACCTTTCCGTCCGTCAGGATCGATTCATCCGCACTCATATTCACAACTTCTCCGATCAGAATATATCCGGTCGTATCCTCCTGCAGTTCTTTGACGATGCACTCCAGCGTCAGCGGATACGGTTCAATAATCGGCGCATCGACGAATTCGCTTTTGACCGCCTTAAACCCGACAGTCTCAATCTTATTGGTCTTATGACCGGATTCGATGCCGAAATAATCGGATTCCACAACCGTATCTTTTGTTGCAAAGCTCACGGTAAATGCCTTCTTAAGAAGCAGATTGTCCGTTGTCTTGTGCTTGGCGAGAGATACGAAAATCTCGTTGGAATCATACTGCCCGCCCCATGCCGCATTCATCGCGTTCGGGACTCCGTTTTCATCATACGTTGCAAGAATCAGTACCGGCAGCGGTGTGATGATCGTTTTTTTACCAAAATTCTTTCTCATGTGTCTCTTCCTCTCTTCTGTGTTTGTCAGGATTCCGAAAGTCCCGCAAGTTTTCCCGCAACCTGATCGAGGATTGCGGAAGGAACCATGCCGGAGATATCACCCTTGTTCATTCCGATTTCCTTTACGACACTGGAACTCAGGAAGGAATACTCCGGTCTTGCGATCAGCAGCATCGTTTCGATCCGGTCATTCAGATACATATTCGCAGTTGCCTGCAGGAGTTCATATTCATAATCCGATACGGCCCGGATTCCCCGCACGATCGATGAGGCACCGATGGCTTTGGCATATTCAACCGTAAGTCCGGTTCCAATCATAACACTTATATTTCCCTCCAGCCCTTTTACAGCTTCCTCAATCATTTCCTTCCGCTCCACTTCGGAGAAGAGACATTTCTTTGACGGATTGCGCATGATCAGAACAACAACCTCATCAAATATGCGGCCGGCTCGTTCAATGATATCGAGATGCCCTTTCGTAATCGGATCAAATGTACCTGGATAGCACGCTTTCATAAACAGACTGCCCTTTCTTTCCTTATAATACATTGTTTCTACTATGTGAATATGTTAGCATATTAAACAGTTAAAGACGAATATGTCAGGAGGATAACCATACACATGAGCAAATCATTTGATGAACTGCTTTCCCGTGTGCGTCAGTGCGACAAGAAAGTCCTTTCGGTCGCCTGTGCGCAGGATGAAGCGGTACTGGAAGCGGTTGAAGAAGCCAAACAGCTTGGCATCGTTGACGCCATTCTTGTCGGGGATGAACCGAAAATCCGACAGCTTTGTGCCGGTCTGAATATCAATCCGGATGACTTTCGGATCATCCATGAAGCGGACAATGTTGAGGCAAGCCTGAAGGCGGTCAAGCTCGTCCATGATGGCGAAGCAGACATGTATATGAAAGGCCTGCTCAACACGAAGGACTTTCTCAAAAGCGTCCTGAACAAGGAAGTCGGTCTGCGTACCGGCAAGCCGCTGTCCCATGTCTGTGTATTTGAAATTCCGGGCATCGATCACCTGCTGTTTCTGAGTGATGTTGCCTTCATGCCCTATCCGACACTGGAAGATAAGAAAGCCATCATTTCCTATACCACCGATGTCGCCCGTGCCTGCGGTGTCGATCGTCCGCATGTCGCAGTGCTTGCGGCAGTTGAGGTTGTCAATCCGAAGATGCCTGCCACCGTTGAGGCAGATGAACTGCGCAAACTCGCAGAAGCAGGTGAATTCGAAAATGCGGTCGTTGACGGTCCGCTGTCCCTTGATATTGCGCTCTACAAAGAAGCCGCGATTGAAAAAGGCGCGCAGGACAGACCCTGTGCCGGCAAAGCCGATATTCTCATCTTCCCGGATATCCATGCCGGAAATCTTGTTTACAAGGCGCTTGTCCATATGGTTCCGAACATTAAGAACGGAAACATTCTCACCGGAACGAAAGCTCCGGTTATCCTGACCAGCCGCAGTGACACGAAAGACGTCAAGGTCAACTCGATCGCACTTGCGGCCGTCGTATCCGAAAACATGAAGAAAAACAACGGCTGAGGAGGTACAGTATGTCGTTTAATATCTTAGCTATCAACCCGGGCTCCACTTCAACCAAGATTGCCCTTTTCGAAGACAAGCAGAAAGTATCGGAAACCGTTCTGGATCATCCTTCCGCGGAAATGGCAAAATTTCCGAAGACCATCGATCAGCTTGATTTCCGCTACAACGTGATCATGGACTATCTGAAAGAAGTCAATTACGACGTCCACAAACTGGATGCCTGCGTCGGCCGCGGCGGTTATCTCCACCCGATCGAAGCCGGCACCTATCTGGTTAACGATGCGATCGTACATGATCTGACCATTGCCCTTCATGGTGATCATGCGGCCAACCTCGGCGGTCTTCTGGCAAAGAAGATCGCAGATCCTATCGGAAAGCCTTCCTATATCGTTGATCCGACCGC
>JAEEPV010000128.1 GCA_016284975.1 Solobacterium sp. | reverse complement strand
TGCCTTGGTTGCTCTGGATTCCTTGATGTCCTCATAACCCAGCTGCAGTGCTTCGTAGCCGTCTGTCTCTTTTGTCTTCTTCTGAAGAACGATGTTCGGCTGAACTTCGATGACAGTGACCGGAATCAGCGCACCGTCGATGGTGAATACCTGGGTCATCCCCAGCTTTCTTCCTAAGATACCTTTCATTCTTTAATTCCGAGTCCTTTCTTTACAGTTTGATTTCGATGTCGACACCGCTCGGCAGATCGAGTCTTGTGAGTGCATCGATTGTTTCCTCTGTCGGGCCGATGATCTCAATCAGTCTCTTGTGCGTGCGGATCTCGAACTGCTCACGGCTGTCCTTATACTTATGGACGGCACGGAGCACCGTAACGACTTCACGGTCTGTAGGCAGCGGTACCGGACCGACAACCTTCTTAGCGCCGTGGCTGTTCGCTGATTCAACGATCTTCTTGGAAGCAGCGTCCAGACTTCTGTTCTCGTAAGCCTTCAAGCGAATTCTTACAGAATTTTTTGCCATGAAATTTTCCTCCTTTATTTCACTCCGACTTCCTGTGTCGGATCGCTCGGTGTGAGTTCCCCGGTTATCACGCCTAGGAATGACAACGCTTGTCAGCGTGCCGGCAATCTCCCACGTCTACGCGAGTGCCTCACAATAGTAGCACCGCAAAAAACCCATTGCAAGCATTATTTTCAACATATTTAAACTTTTTTCAGGGGTTCATCCGGAAGGCTTCAAGGGCTGTTTTTCTCTGAAAACCGTTTCATTTCCAACCAAATGACAGAAATTTTCATGGTTTTGGCTCCGAAAGCGATTACATTTTGCCTTTTTGGGCGTTCCGGACAGCAAATTAATGAGGAATAATATAATATAAAAGCTGCAGGAGAGACTCGAAATGCGCAGACTGTTATTCAAAATTACCGTGCTTGGACTGCTTTTCAGCCTTGCCGGGTGTCAAAACGAAAAAGAACCAGAGCCCCTTCCCGTTGAAGGCACCTATAAACTAACAGAACTCGTGGATTCGGAAGGAACCGATGCCGGAAAGCTGCTGGCGAATATCCAGGCAGAAGGCGAAGAAGTCACAATGGTTCTGAATGAAGACGGAACCGGAACCCTGAATATCTTTGACGAACCGCATTCCCTCATCTGGACGGAAACCGAGATCGTGCTCGAGGGTCAGAGCCTGCCGATGGATTGGACACCGGAGAATCTGACACTGCACGGAGGAAATGAAGGTACAGGAAAAATGGTATTTCAGAAGGAAAACTGAGTACCGCAGACACAGGTAAACATTCTAAAGACGGATTCTTCCGTCTTTTTATTACCGGTTCCGACAATGCCACAGATGGCAACATTTCCTGTTTTCAATCGGATTCCCTCTATAATTTTCTTAGACAGTAATGTGGAGGGACATTATGAAAACTATCATCCGTACGATTATATCTGTACTTTTCGTTTCTCTTGTATTAACAGGATGCGGACAGAGTACTTCCGAACCCGAAGAGAAACCTTCCTCCCCGGAAGGAATTAATACGCTTTTGAATATCAATTTCTCGGACTGGGAAAGCAATCTTCCGGAGAAGGTTGAATTAGCCAGCTATGGAGAGGAATCCTTTCGTGCCACGCTGACGGATCCGGATCAGATCGCAAGACTTATTTCTGCGCTGCGTACCGTTACCATCAAAGGTGAAACCGATCTCAGTTATACCGATTCAGACCGTTATCTGACATTTATCTTCCCCGGCGGAAAAGAAACCACCGTTTCGTTTGAACATGACATTCTCACTTTCGGCAACAAGCGTTATCAAACTGAAGGTACGGAAAAGCTGTTTGCGCTTATGGATGCCGCATTCCAGGAAACCGTAGCCACACCGGAACCGGAAGAAGACGCAGTCACACTGATTGAGCCATATATGTCGATCGAAGGGCCTTCCGACACAACGGGATATCATACCGTCAGTTCTTCTGAACACGGAATCTCGTTCGATGTACCGGATGGCTGGAGCGTAAGGACCAACGATTATTCCGAGATCTATCTTTCCAAAGAACTCGATACGTATTACACACCGGTCCTGCCCTGCATCAGCATCGCTGTGATCGAAGGGAAAGACAATCCCAGCAGTGCACTCCATGACGCAGTCATGGAACTCTCGGAACAGGTTGGTGTATTAAATTTCTATATCCGTTCCGATATGGCAGATGCCACGATCGAAGATAAACAGGTCTCCTGGCAGAAACTGGAACACCCTTATATGGGAAGCGATATGACGACACATCTGATGTATGCATTCAAACTGGATGACAAAATCATTATCGTCGGCGAATGGGAAAAAGGCAGTGATGAAAGCCTTCGTGCCCAGACCGACCACGTAATCAAGAGCATTTCTCTACTGGACAATTAATCAATGAAATTTAAAGACTACCTTCAAAAAGATATCGAACGCATTGGCTGCTCACTGAGTGAACTCTCGAAAGCATCCGGTCTTTCGAGTGCCGTTCTCTCCCGCTATCGCAGCGGCGAACGGGCACCTCGAAAAGACAGTGAACTTCTGGTTCAGCTGTGCAACGGCATTACTGAACTGGCACAGAAAGCCGGACTGGCTTCGACGGTCCAGAACCGGCTGGCCATTTATAAAGCAGCCCTGAGCGAAGATTACGTTCTGAACTATGACCGGTTCGACCGTCTGCTTAAAATTCTTCATGTATCAATGAAGGAACTGTCTCATGAACTGAACTATGACGCTTCCTACCTTTCCCGCATTCGGTCCGGCAAGCGGTCACCTGCAGACCCGGAACAGTTTGCCGAGAATGTTTCTGAGTTTTTTATTCGTTCCGCCCGTCCGGAAGAACTGGAAATAATCGGAGAAATCGTTCAGGAGAATGATCTGCCTCATCTGAAGTCAGCGCTGCAGAACTGGCTGATCCGTAAGAGGGAGGCAGAAAACCGCCCGATCGAATTTTTTCTGAAGACCCTCGACGAATTCAATCTGGAGGAATTCAGCCGCAGTATGCGGTTTGAAGATCTTTCGGAAATCGAACCGTTTGTCCTGAATGATAATAATCAAATGTACTACGGAATCGAACAGATGCGGCAGGCAGAATATGATTTTTTCCATCTCGCTGTCCAGTCCTCTCCGGAATCCCCACTCTTCATGTGCAATGATATGCCGCTGGAAGAAATGGCAGAAGATCGGAACTTCACCAAGAAAATGATGTATCTGATTTCGGCGTGTCTGAAAAAAGGATTCTTCCTGAATGTCGTTCACGATATCAACCGTTCTTTCAGTGAAATGATGATAGGCCTGCAGGCATGGATACCGGTCTATATGACCGGGCAGATCCGTCCCTACTATCTCCCGACTGCCGAAAACAGTATCTATCATCACTGCCTGTATGTCTGTCACGATGCTGTTCTGATCGGCGAATGTATTCACGGGTACCACAATCACGGTTCCTACCTTCTTTCTTCGGAAAAGGACTTCCTTCATAACAGTATGGAACGGGCCGACGATATTCTTTCTCTCACCCGGCCATTGATGTCTATTTACCGCGAGCCTCAGCGCTCGGAATTCGATATCTTCCGGGAAGAAGAATTTAATAAAGCCGGGGACCGTACGATCCTTTCCTGCGTTCCCCCGCTGGCAACGCTTACCCATGATCTGCTGATTGAGATCCTCCGCTCCGCATCAATTTCGGAAGAACTGTATGAACCAATCGAGCAGGCAAGAAAAAAGGAGCTTGCAGATCTGAATCTGTCACTCCGTAAAGGGAAGATGGTTATGCGGCTGCCCGAGCTCTCAGAAGAAGAATTCAAGACCTATACGCCTTTGCTGAAGCTGGCGTCGATGCTGCAGAATATTGAGGTTCCATACACCTGGGAAACGTATCAGAAACATATTCAGCTCGCAAATGACTTTGCGGAGACGACACCGGGGTTTGAACTGCTTTATGATCAGCGCAGCGCATTTCGCAACATTACCATCTACGTCCGGGATGATGAACTTGCGATGATCCTGAAACATAAGAGTCCGGAAATCGCGTTTGTAATCACGCACCCCAAGATGGTGAACGCACTTCATAACTTCACCGCACCGATCTTTGAAGATGACTGATCAGGCCCTGCGCCTGATCTTTTTCAGTGCGGAGCACACACCAAACGAAACCGCCCATACCAGCAATGACAGCAGCGGTATGAAAATCCTGGCATCAAGATGCGTCAGCCACCTCTGGCCGAAATGTGCCCTGAAAACACGCAGCAGCAGATCAAGTATGAATGCATGTACAAGGTAAATCCCGTAAGTATGTGCTGACAGAAATGAAAAGTCTTTTTTTACTGTCAGTCGGCAGAAGCCTGCAAATATCATTACCGAACCAATTACAGTTAACGGCGCATAGGAGACAATATACCGATGTTCTGCCAGTGCGCGGTCCGCACCGGTAATCAGGGTTTTATACAGCAGATACCCTGCCGCAACCTGCAGCAGGAAACCCAGGGCGACAAGCGGCAGGCCGTATTTTTTTTCATGTGTATTCTGACGAATTGTATAGCCGATCAGAACATATCCCAGATAACAGAATCCCTCTCCGATATTCCAGTGTGTAGTAACCGGAGGATTGCACCAGAGTGCCGCCATTGCCAGAAACAGAAAGCCTGCGGATGCCTGAAAGAAGCGTTCTTCTCCCAGTGCATTCTTTGTAAGCATGACAAACGGCATCAGCAGATAGATCACCGCAATAACCGGAATATACCAGAGATGATAAAACGGCGCTCCTGCAAGCAACGGTTCCAGTACTGCCGTCAGCGGCTGATGATCCACCAGTATAAGGAAGATCAGATTATATACAACCGCAAAAAGAAAGATCATCGCTGCCGGCGCAAACACTTTTTTCCAGGAGTTTTCGTAAAACTTCTTCCAGTCAGCAGTTTCAGCCCGCTCCAGAAGAAAGGCTCCGGTAAGCATCAGAAACACCGGTACACTGAATCTGACGACTGCCGTATAAACACACGAAAACAGCGGATGATTCATAGGGAGTCCATCCCAGTAATCCCACACCGCTGTTTCGACAAACGCTCCGCTGACATGAGACTGTACTACGGCAAAGCCCGCTATCACTCTCAGCAGATCAAAATTCGATTCCCGCTGCTTCATCATTCACCTGTTCTTCCGTTCTGCCGAAAGCGGATATGCAGATAAGGATTTTTCTGGGCAGCTTCTCCGATCACCAGCAACACCTTATACGCATATTCTGACCCGCAGATCTTCATGATGGAATCCGGTGTCAGGATAACAAACGTCTCTTCGTCGATTTCCGACAGAGACGCTTTCAGATCATCCAGATTTGCGGAGTCATAATCATCCTCAAACCCGAATACTTCCGTCATGTATCTGCTCATGTTTTCTTTTGTCTGAATCCGGTCAGGATTCAGAATAATCCGCTTTTCCATGGTGTTTTTCTCCGTACCGCTTTTCAGGTATTCCACAGAGATCCTCTGTGCCGCTGATCCGTTATTGACACTTTATGAAAAAATCTTACCACACCCGCTGTATCCTGCCCCAGCTCTTTTCACTCTACATCCTGTCAGAAAGAAAAAGAAGCGCGGTTCACAGTTCCGCACTTCCTCTTGGTTAATGAATCATTGCCGGGCTTTTCAAGCTGCCGGTCTTGTCGGATCGTATCCCTCTTCTACAAATTTCCGATAAGTGAGCGCAACGGTCTGCTCACGATACGGGAATACGAAGAAGATACCCGCAAGATTGTAAGTAATGCTGCTGAGCATGTTCCAGAGAATAAAGGAAAGGTCCAGAATGAACAGGTTCATCTTACTGCCACTCGTCATCTTGCTGGAGAGCTCCAGTACTTCCTTGCCGCTCATCTCCGGATGATCTGCTGTCAGATAAGGTACAAAACGGTATTCATAACATTTGATAAATCCCGGAACGATCAACAGTAAGAAATACAGCAATGTCATGATATCTCTGCGCAGAAATGTCGAAATGACACGGCTGAAGTTTTCTTTACGGAACCCCTCGCTCAGTTCATACCTGGCATCTCCATTCACATTACGGTTAAAGAACGCCTTTCCGCTGTACTCCAGAGGGAGACATACACAAATACGGAATGCGATGGAAGCCATTGCAATAATGAGTACGACAATCAGGCTAAACGCATTAAACTGTTCATAGGTGTTCTCCGCTGTTTTCGGCGCATCCTTGTTAACGGCCAGCGTTCCTCCGATCAGGGCAAGAACAAATGCGGCATAAACGACCTGCCAGAAATTCTTTTTAACCAGCTCTTTTGCCTGAGCCTTCAGTTCAGCTCTGTTAAATTCCATCTCTTGTTACCTCCTTCCGACCCTTTTGCCGGACATAACCAATATACGCTGATTTTCAGGATTTTCCACGTATTTCATTCCGGAACCATTTTCCGGTTTTACTCAATTCCCCTTCACTCCATCCGCTGTATTTACTGCAGGAAGGATCGATCAGGGCGCTGGATTCATTCTTGTTGCACAATGACCATGCATTATAACTCAGCTGGTACTGATTGATCAGTTCCATCCATGTTCGGGCACTGTCACTGTCAATACTGCCGTTACCGGATGCGTCAACAATACTGCATTCACTGATATATACCGGTACGCCTGCATCCAGTGCTTTCCGCAGCTTTTGCCGCAGTCCTTCTTTATGCGTTGCCGCATAGAAGTGCAAGGTATACATTACGTTTTGATCATCGATCTCATTTCCGATCACTTCATCAATATCCTGACTCCAGGTATTGGTTCCAACAAGTATCACCGCATCCGGATCATTGGCACGTATTGTACGGATCACGTTCTCTGCATATGGTTTGATTACAGATTTGAACGGGGAATTCTGCGGTTCATTGCAGATTTCATAAAGTACATGTGTTTCATCCGCATACTTCTTCGACATTTCATCAAAGAACTTTATCGCTTCCTCTTCATGTTCTCTTGGATCACGGTCCCTGAGTATATGCCAGTCGATGATCACATACATGCCAAGATCTTTTGTATACTGCACACCTTCATCGATACGCGCTTTCAGTTCTTCCCGGTTTCCTCCGGTGCAATAGCCTCCGTTTTCTGCGGTATACATCGCAAGCCGAATCGTATTAACATTCCAGTCTTCTTTCAGCGTCTGGAAAGCTTCTTTATTTACATACTCCGGAAACCATGCAATTCCATGGGTACTGATCCCCTTAAGCTGTACTGCCTTCCCCTCATCATTGCAGAGATGTCCGTTCTCCACATGCAGCGAACCTGCCGCTTCTCCGCTTTCCAGAGGTTCAATCGTTGGTAACGGCGTTTCTTTTAGCTGCTCGATTTCCTCTGTACCATCCGCAAACGTAAAATACCGCTGGGTAACCGTCAGTTCAGAGCCGGAATC
>JAEEPV010000127.1 GCA_016284975.1 Solobacterium sp. | reverse complement strand
TCGGTACGAAATTTCGCTGTGGGATGTATATCGATATGGACACCACCGGCCGCATTTGTCAGGGACATGAAAAACCTCCGCCTCGCTATTATACCGTTTTACGGAGGTTCTTCTGCTTTTCTTCGGAAATTTCGGTTCTCGCACGCTTCAGGTCTTCACTCCATCGGCATGTACTGCCGCACTTTGCACAGTCGCCGCCGCACTGGTTCACACCTTTTCGCATGAGATAACGGATATCCAGAACGACTACGACGATCAGTATCAGTGTGACAATGATTGTACCGGCATTCATTCAGCATCCTCCTCTGCATGACTATCATAGGGAATCCCTCGCAAAAGTCAATTAGTAAACACTAACCCGGTTTCAAAAGAACAGGAAGGTTTCCCTTCCCGTTCAGTCGTCCTTCTTGAGATAGACATCTCTGGGCTTGCTGCCCTGTGCAGGTCCGATCACACCTTTTTCTTCCAGCAGATCGATCATCCTTGCGGCACGGTTATAGCCGATGCCGAATCGTCTCTGAAGCAGAGACGTAGACGCTTTCTGCACTTCGATGACATATTCCTTGACTTCCTCAAACAGCGGATCATCTGCAGCACCGGCGACACCGCCGATTCCGCCCTCTCCGTCATTGACCCCTTCAAGCCGGATGAAGGAATCATCATACATCGGAATCGCCTCCGCTGAGACATAATCCGTAATCCGCTTGACTTCATCATCGGTGATGAAGACACCCTGTACCCGGGTCGGATTGGAAACACCGATCGGCATATACAGCATGTCACCGTTGCCGAGCAGACGCTCCGCACCGACATGATCCAGAATCGTACGGGAGTCGATTCCCGAAGATACCGCAAAAGCGATTCGGCTTGGAATATTGGCCTTGATAACACCGGTAATGACATCCGTAGAAGGCCGCTGTGTCGCAATGATCAGGTGGATGCCGGCCGCACGTGCCAGCTGGGTAATACGCTGAATCGAGCTTTCAACGTCCTTGCCGGCGACATTCATGAGGTCAGCCATTTCATCGACAATAACCACGATATACGGCATCTTCTGCGGAGAAGGACTGCCGTCTTCCTGCGTCGGTCCCATGGAAGCGACCAGTTTGTTGAATCCCTGAATATTGCGTACGCCTGCCTTGGCAAAGGCATCATAGCGCTCGTCCATGATCTTTACGATCACCTTCAGGGCATTGCTTGCCTGGTTGGGATCGTTGATGACCGGGCCAATGAGATGGGGAACTTTCTGGTATGGCGTGAATTCTACTTTTTTCGGATCGACCAGAAGCAGCTTCACATCATCCGGTTTGGTCCGCATCAGAATCGATGTAATGATCGAGTTCATACAGACGGATTTACCGGAACCGGTGGCACCGGCAATCAGAAGATGCGGCATCTTGTCAAGACGGCAGGTCACAACATTGCCAAGCAGATCCTTGCCAAGCAGGATCACCAATGGCTGGTCCTGATCCGCCTCCGGCATCGATGCGAAGAGTTCTTTCATCTTGACCGGAGTAGCCTTCTGATTCGGGATCTCAACACCGACGGCATTGCGGCCGGGAATCGGCGCTTCGATACGGACATCCCGTACCGCCAGCTGCATCTTGATATCATCCGCAAGACCCAGGATCCGCGATACTTTGACATTGGCATCCGGACGGATCTCGAACTTTGTGACGGAAGGACCGATGTGTGTATCAATCAGGCGCGCTTCAATATCGAAGTTGCGCAGTGCCTGAATCAGCAGTTCGCCCTTTTCAGCCGCAGCCTGTTCATTGATATCATCACGCCCGCGCGGCGGAATCGGATCAAGAAGTGTCGTCTTCGGAAGCCGGTATGGCCGGTTGGAACGGCGTGTGCGGGAAGGTGCCGGTTTTCCCGGTTCGGCCGGGATTTCTTCCACAGCTTCCTCTTCTTCCTCGTTCCACGCTTCTTCCTGCGGCTGGGTTTCGTCTTCTTCTATGTATTCCTCTTCGTATTCTTCATCCGGTTCGATAAAAGAAGTATCCGAAGAAGAACGAACGGTGCCGTCATAGAGATCATCCACGGTCATGAACCGGGTCCGGGGCTCTTTCGGTTCCTTCTCCGGTTCCGGTATAGGTTCCGGTGCCCAGTCCTTGAAACGTTCTATTTCACCGGTTTTGTCATCCGCCAGAATTCCCATCCGGCCGACATTGGCTGTCTGCTCATCATAGAATCCTGAAATCGGTACCGGTGTGTCATCTTCCTCTTCATAGGCAATCGGTCGCACCGGAATCGGGGCGGTGCCTTCGTCCGCTTCGATCATCCGGATCTTCGGCTGCCGGGTCGAAACCGGAAGCTCTTTGACCGGTTCAATCATCTCCGGTTCAAATGGCCTGGAGTCGTAAATCTCTTCCGGTTCATAGACGTCTTCTTCATCATCTTCTTCATAATCATCGTCCTCATCCTCCTCATCACGGGTGGAGAGATACGTCCATACCGTATGGAAAGCCTGCTTGTATACTTCAAGATTTACCAGAAGAAGCGCTGCGACGATAAACAGTACAATGATCACAAGAATCGTACCGGTCCGATCGATCAGGGCCGAGCTGATGGAAAACAACAGCGCCCCGATGATTCCGCCGGCTGCTTCGATAGCCGGTTCGCCCGAAAAGAACGATGCGGTATTGGATACAAAGTTCTTAATGATATCGAAGCCCTTCAGATCCTTCGGTGTATCCGCATAAGCACACGCCAGCAATACTGCCGCGATGATGCAGATGACAGCGATCGGATTCTTGGAAGATGTATTGCCATCTTTCCGGTTGATCATGGTAATCAGGATCTGGATCACCATGGCAGCCATGATCACATAGTAAAACTTCCCAAACAGAAAACGGCAGAAGCGGTTCATGTATACTCCCACAACCCCCATCTGCATGTATGCGACTGCGGTGATGGCGACGATAATGACGATCCCGATCCAGTCCCGCAGTTCGCTGTCTTCCGGTTCTTCTGTTCTGGAAGCGCGTTTGGTTTGTTTTTTGACGGTCTTTTTCTTCTTTGTCATTCTTTTATACTATCATTCAAATC
>JAEEPV010000126.1 GCA_016284975.1 Solobacterium sp. | reverse complement strand
GGTCTCTATGATGTGGACAACAGTACTTTCCCGGTGATCAACGCAGACTGGATCATCTCCCTCTTTGCCCCAAACGGCAGTGAGATGCTGAGCTGAATAACGGAATACATGCAGACAGCGAAGGAACGACTGTCTGTTTTTTCTTTAAAAAAGCATGTCTGAAGGGGCAGGTGCGATTATAATAATGAACTATATCGGAGGATCTGTACTATGAAACCCTATGTTGAGATGACAAAGGAAGAGCTGAACGAAGAGCTGAAAAAGCTGGAAGCCCGCTATAAAAAATATCAGGCCGAAAGCATGCATCTGGATATGAGCCGCGGCAAACCGTGTCAGGAACAGCTGGATCTGTCCATGGCCATGATGGATGTTCTGAAGCCAAGTTCCGATCTGACCTGTGATGACGGTACCGACTGCCGAAACTACGGACAGCTGACCGGTATTGAAGAGGCAAGAGTGCTGCTTGGTGACATGATGGAAAACAATCCGAAGGATATCATTATTTACGGAAATTCGTCTCTGAATGTCATGTTTGATACGATCAGCAGGGCCTGGACTCACGGTGTTATGGGAAATACTCCGTGGTGCAGGCAGAAAGAAGTGAAGTTCCTCTGCCCGGTTCCGGGATATGACCGTCACTTTTCCATAACGGAATACTTTGGCATCAAAATGATTCCAGTACCGATGACACCGAGCGGACCGGACATGGATATCGTGGAAAAGGCGGTTGAATCCGATGAGTCGATCAAGGGAATCTGGTGCGTGCCGAAGTACTCCAACCCGCAGGGAATCTCCTATTCGGATGAGACCGTACGCCGCTTTGCAAGACTGCGTCCTGCCGCAAAGGATTTCCGTATTTTCTGGGATAATGCCTATGGCATGCATCATCTGTATGATGATCGTCAGGATCACATCATTGAGATTTTGGCCGAGTGCAAGCGTGCCGGCAATCCGGATCTTGTATATAAGTTTGCGTCTACTTCAAAGATCACATTCCCGGGCAGCGGTATCGCGGCTCTGGCAACTTCACCGAATAATATGGTTGATTTTGTGACGAATCTGAAGATCCAGACGCTTGGTCACGACAAGGTCAACCAGCTGAGACATACCCGCTTCTTCGGGGATATCCACGGTATGGTAGAGCATATGCGCAAACATGCGGATATCATCCGCCCGAAGTTTGAAATGGTCGAACACATTCTGGAACAGAATCTCGGAAGTCTTGATGTCGGCACGTGGACCAATCCGCTGGGTGGATACTTTATTATGTTCGATTCTCTGCCGGGCTGTGCAAAGGATATCGTAGCCAGGGCAAAGAAAGCAGGCGTCATCCTGACACCAGCCGGTTCTACCTGGCCATATAAGAAGGATATCAATGACTCTAATATCCGTATCGCTCCGACATTCCCGAGTATGAAGGAACTGGAAAAGGCGATGGAGGTGTTCACAGTCTGTGTACGAATCAGCAGTATTAAAAAGATTCTGAAAGATCAGAAAGACTGAACGAAAAAAGACCCGGTTCGGGTCTTTCCTTTGGTTTAGTGTCCGACTGCCTTGAACAGGAAGTCATCACCCAGCTTTTCGCGGATGGAATCGATCCGTTCCTGAAGCGGGATCGGAAAACGATCCTGCCAGTCGCCGATGTATCCGTCAGAGAGATGGATGGCAAGCTGCTTTTCATTCTCCTGAAGCTTTGCCTCAAGGGCGTTTCTTTCATCCCCCTCCGCAGCTGCGAGTGCTTTTTTCAGCTGTTCATTTTCTGTCCGGTAGTTGTAGACCAGATAGCTGTGGACCATACCGTAACGGCTGATCATGTTTGGTGTCAGTGTGCCCGGCTCAATGCCTGCTTCGCTGCAGCAGCTCAGGATCATATGATGCATTGCACGGTAGTTGAATTCCAGATGCCGCGTTGTGAGGAAGAAGGGACGTGTATCGGTAGACACTCCGATATATTCATAGTAGTCACGAAGCAGCTGTTCAAATTCCGGCTGGAAAATGTAGGTTGCCGTATAATTCCATGTAATGGACCGGTTTGGGGATTTCCGTACATAATGTACTGGATAACCTTCCGTATAATAAGCGCTTTCTTTCCATGGCTTGCTGGTATGTTCGATGAAAGTTCCTTCAACGATCTTGACCGCGAGCTTTTCGTTTCCGCCGTTCAGTGTCAGAAAATCATTGATGTGAAGATTCTGAATCTGAGAAGGTGTCATCCCGAGGTTCATCATTAGCGAGAGAATCAGCTGCTCTTCGCTGGTAAAAGAAGGGAAGGCGGCTTTGAGTTTTTTGATATCGTCGGGATTCGGGAACATATCCGTACGGAAATCCGTACGTTTACGGTTTTCGTTAGTGACCAGACGACTGAATGGGTTGGTGTAGCCAGGCACGAGAGTGCCATCTTTTTCAATGCGCGAACCGATGGATCTCAGAGTGGCCTTATAACGATGAACGGTATTCTCGGAGAGAGTTCCTTCCGCCTGACGGCTGTCCAGATACTTAAAATAGTTTTCCGCCTGTTCACGTTCCATCTCGAGAATGTGATATGCCCCATTATCATAAGAATGAAGCAGATTTAACACCTTGCGGTAGTCGTTGATCGTAGAAGGACGTGATTCAAGCCCACGAATCACAGAGGCCCATTGTTCTGGAGTGAGCCTGTCTGGGGTTCTGTCTTTCATAGTGAAACCTTCATATACAGAGGAGGCTTCTGTATCTGTTTTTCCTTTCTTCCGTCATGCCGATGACGAAGTACAGTGCGGCTGAAAAACATGCCATCCAAAGCCGTTGTTCTTAGAATGTGATTATCATAAATGCATGTTATTTATTTTGCAAGAACTCTTGGATATATTCGGTGTATGACAAAAGTGGAAAATTGTAAAAAGGGTACTGGATTGGAATCACATAGTTTCACATTTTTTAAACACATTTGTGCGTGAGCAGATGATTACTATATATTTGCAAGCAGCAACTTGCCCTGAAATACATGCTCCCCCTTTAGCAGGTATTCAGAGATTCTATCCCCTAAGACAGCCGAGAGGCAAAAGAATGAGAAAAGAGTGAAGGCCATATGGCCTTTTCTCTTTTTTTGGAAATCCGCAGCTGTATAATTCGATATAGTTATAGAAAGGAGTAGTAAAATATGAAATATATATTTCTTGATATTGACGGTACACTGTTCAGCCCGCAGCTTGGTGGTGTGCCGGAAAGTGCCCGCCAGGCAATTAAGACAGCACGGGAAAACGGCTCGCGCATTTTTCTGTGCACCGGCAGATGTCTTGCCGGCTGTAACAAATATCTGAATATGGATGTTGACGGATTTGTATTCGGAGCCGGATCGATGGTATATGCGGATAAAAAGAGAATTTACGACCATCCGCTTTCCAAGGAAGAAGAACAGGTGATTAAAAATCTGATCCACGAATGCGGTATGGGTTATGTGGCAGAAGGGCAGGCAGGCGGATACTGCGATGACTTCGGCTATGAAGTCCTGAACCGCTATTTTGGAGAAAAGATCGCAGATAACTGCTTTTATCCGGAAATCTATGAGCATCCGGATGAGAAGATCTATAAAGTCTGCGCTTATGTGAAACATGGCGGCAGTTTTGAGGAGATCCGTTCAAAGCTTCCGGAAAAATTCACAATTACCGTCACGGTCCGGGATCCGGATTTTGATGACTGTGCGGAAGTGACCGATGCACGTATTACCAAAGCAACCGGAATTCAAAGGGTTCTGGACTATTATGGGGCTGATGTCAGCCAGGCGGTCGGAATCGGGGATAGTGAAAACGATATTCCAATGATCGAATACTGTGGGACCGGAATTGCCATGGGCAACGCGATGGAACCTGTGAAAGAAGCGGCAGACTGGGTCACAACACATATTCTGGAAGATGGTATTCGAAATGCTTTCCGCCATGTAGGTGTAATTGACTGATTTTGTTTAAAAAGAAAACCGCATGACAACTGTCATGCGGACTGAGTCACGCAAAGTTCATCTCGGTTTTACCACAGATAGATATAGCCGTAGAGGGCTTGTCTTGAACGGGAATAATAAGCAGGGAACCATCCTTCGTGGTAACCTCCGCAATAGCCTCCTTCAATGATGTAGACCATGGAGCCGTCTTCACTGACTTCACTTACAAAGCCTACATGATTGGACCAGACTACAATACTGTTCGCAACCGGAACGTTGGATACTGCGTATCCCATGGATGCGGCTGCGTTCATCCAATTACCGGCACGTCCGAAATCCGGAAGGGCGATGCCGGTTCTTTCATATGTGATCTGCCATGCGGACCATGTGCAGTTACGGTAGCCACCAAAATATGGATTATATGCCTGGACTCCCC